>JACMPN010000011.1 GCA_014377495.1 Candidatus Sericytochromatia bacterium | reverse complement strand
CGCCAGCACGCCGACGTCCACGTCGCAGGAAACGATCACCGTCGCGGCCGGGACCTTTGCCTGCACCAAGCAGGTTTACGACATCACCAACACCGGCGGCACGGGTACGGCCGACATCTGGTTCAACGAAAAGGGCATGGTCAAGCAGATCATCACGATCAAGCCTGCCTTGCCGGCTGGTTTGCCTGCCGGTTTCAACATCGACCTGACGTCGGTGACGGTTCTCGAGCTGAAGTCCATCATCTAGCCTGTGACTGATGGCCAGCCCCGCTCCGGCGGGGCTTTTTCGCGTCGCAGGTGGCGACCGGGCGCCTTCTGGGATAGGCTCTCCGGGCGGTAGAGTTTGCATGAGGAGCTGACGATGGAAGAGGCGATCCGCCGGATGGTGCAGGCCCGCAATTGGGCCGTTTGGGCGTGAGCCAGGACCCCACCAAGTTCGGCACCCGGGTCTACCGGGCCCTGCAGGACTCGGATTACACCGCGTTTGCCGTCAATCCCCGCCTGCCGAGCCTGGCCGGCGAACCCGTCTATCCCGACCTGGCCAGTCTGCCGACCAAGCCGGATGTCGTCAGTGTGGTCGTGCCGCCGGCAGCCGCCCAGGGCATTCTCGAAGCGTGCGTCGCCCTGGGCATCACCAATGTCTGGTTTCAGCCCGGGGCCGAGGACCAGGTGGCGATCGACTGGGGACGGAGTCACGGGCTGACCATCGTCGAGGGCGGGCCCTGCATCCTGGTGGAGCTGAACCGGCCCTGACCGACGGCGGCGCTTGCGTCACCGCGGCGAGTAGGGCATGGCGGACTCATAGACGATCGTCCTGGTCTCGCCCCCTGCCTCGTCCACCGTCTTCGGCCGCCAGATGCCGTTGGGTCTCGCCTGGCGGTTTGACGCCACCTCAACGGGCTTCCCGTCCAGGATGCGCTGCGGCGTGCCGGTCGCTTTCTGCCAGGCTGTCCGCTGGGCCGGGACTCCCAGCCCGCCCGGGACCGGACCTGATCCGGTACAGCCCCCATTGACTGCTGACATCGGACAGGGGCGCCTCACCCCATCGGATTGTGGGCCAACGTCAAAGCGGCACGAACACCGGCAAAGAGACCGTTTCCGAGCGACGTCCTGTCGCCTTGACGGGGCCCGGCACGCGACAGGCCAATTCTGGCCAAAGCTTGGCAAGCGCCTTCTAACATCGGATATCGTGGAGGGCATGGCCCGTCGCCGCTGCAGGCGCCAAGGAGAATCGATGTCGTTACCCAGCGTTCTCTCCGTCGGGTGTGCATTGCCTCCCCACTACGCCGACCAGGAGACCCTCCTGGCCGCCCTGCGCCGGCTGTGGGTGAAGCAGCACTTCAATCCCGCCCGTGTCGACGACCTGCACCGGGCGGTCCAGGTGAGCGGACGCTACCTGGCGCTGCCGATCGAGGCCTACGATGACCTCGATACCTTCCAGAAATGCAACGACGCCTGGATCCGGGTCGCCCTGGACCTCGGCGAGACAGCGGCCAGGGCGGCGATCGCCAAGGCCGGGCTCCAGCCCGCCGACATCGACCACATCTTCTTCGTGACGGTGACCGGCATCGCCGTGCCCAGCCTGGACGCCCGGCTGGTCAACCGCCTCGGCCTGCGCCCGGACGTCAAGCGCACCCCGATTTTCGGCCTCGGCTGCGTCGCCGGTGCGGCCGGCATCGCCCGGGCCTCGGACTACGTGCGGGCATTTCCCAGCGAGGTGGCCCTGCTCGTCTCGACGGAGCTGTGCTCGTTGACGCTGCAGCGGGGTGATTTGTCCGTGGCCAACCTGATCGCCTCCGGCCTCTTCGGGGACGGGGCGGCGGCCGTCGTCATCGGCGGCGGGGGGCGTCCCGCCGCTTCGGGCCACCCCCGCATCGTCGCCACCCGGTCCGTCTTTTATCCCGACACGGAGCGGGTCATGGGCTGGGACATGGTCGACACGGGCTTCCAGATCGTCCTGGCCGCCGGCGTCCCCCAGATCGTCCATGCGCACATCGGCGGTGACGTGGATTCGTTCCTCGCCGCCCACGGTCTGGCCCGCCCGGACGTCACGCACTACATCGCCCACACGGGCGGCCCCAAAGTCCTGCAGGCCTTTTCGGATGCCCTGGAACTCGCCCCCGGGGCCCTGCAGCGGTCGTGGGAGTCCCTGGAAAAAACGGGCAACCTCTCGTCGGCTTCCGTCCTGTTCGTCCTGAGCGACACCCTCGAGGCCGGTGCCGGCAAGCCCGGCGAGTACGGCCTGCTCATGGCCATGGGCCCCGGCTTCTGTTCCGAGCTGGTCTTGTTGCAGTGGTAGGGCTCTATCTGGCGTTTCTCGCCTTGCTCGGTCTGGAACGGGTGGCCGAGCTGGCCCTTTCCCACCGCCATGCGCAACGGGCCTTCGCCCAAGGGGCCATCGAGGTCGGCCAGGGGCATTACCGGGTGATGGCCGTCTTCCACACGCTCTTCCTCGTCGCCTGCGGTGCCGAAGCCTGGCTGCTCAACCGCAGTTTCCCCGGCCTGCTCGGCTGGGCGGCCCTCGCTGGGGCCGTTGCCGCTCAGGCCTTGCGCTACTGGGCCATCAGCACCCTGGGCGAGCGCTGGAACGTGCGGATCATCGTCCTGCCCGAGGCGGCCCCTGTCGTCACGGGGCCCTACCGCTGGGTGCGCCATCCGAACTACATCGCCGTGGCGTTGGAGATGGTCTGCGTGCCGCTGGTGTTTGGCGGCTGGCTGACCGCCGTCGCTTTTTCGCTGGGCAACGCCCTCTTGATGGTCGTGCGCATCCGGGCCGAGGAAGCGGCGCTGGGAGACCGGTATGCCGCGGCGTTCGCCCACACCCCGCGTTTCGTCCCCGGTGGCCAGTCGGGAGGCAAGTCATGACCGCAGCGGAAGACGAGATAGTGGCCGAGATCCGCCGGGTCGTGGAAAGCGAGCTGGCCATGCCCCTTGACGTCCGGCCCACCGACCGGCTGATTGAGGACCTGGGACTCGACTCTCTGACCCTGACCACCCTGGCCGTGGCCCTGGAAGACCGCTTCGAGGTCATCCTCTCCGATGAGGCGGCCACCCGCATCCAGACCGTGGGCGAGCTGGCGGCCTGCGTGGCGGAACGCCGCCGGCCGGCCCCGTGAAAGGGCCCCCGGCGCCCACGCCGACGACGCCTTCGGTCAATGCGGCGCTGCGGCGGGCCCGCGGGTATCCCGGTGGGATCACTTTCGTCGATTTGCAGGAGGGGGAAACCCAGCTCACCTGGCGGCAGATTCACGACCGGGCCTCTCACGTCGCTGCCGCCCTGGCGGACCGGGGCATCGGCCGGGGTGACCGGGTCGGTTTGATCCTGGCCACGGGGCCGGCGTTTCTGGACGGCTTCTTCGGGGCCATGCTGGCCGGCGCCATCCCCGTCCCGTTGTCGCCCCCCCAGCGCCTTGGCCGCCTCGATGAATACCACGCCGCCACCGCCCGTATGCTGCAGGTCTCCGGGGCCCGGATCGGGCTCACCGACGCCCGCATCCAGCGCCTGCTCGGCGTGGCGATGGCGACGGCCCGGCCCGAGCTCGGCTGTCACGAGGTCGAATCGCTCCTCGCCTTTGCGGGCACGCTCGACCTGGACAATGCCCCTGAGTCCATCGCCGTGATCCAGTTTTCCTCCGGCTCGACGGTGGATCCCAAGCCCGTGGCCCTGACCCAGGCCAACCTGATGGCCCAGCTGGCGGCCATCGACCAGATGGTGCCGTCAAACCAGAACGAACGGCAGGTCGGTGTGTCCTGGCTGCCGCTGCACCACGACATGGGGCTGATCGGCTGTCTGCTCAGCGCCGTCTACCGCCCCGACCCGCTCGTGCTGATCCCCCCGGAACTGTTTCTGGCCCGGCCGGCGCTCTGGCTGCGGGCCATCGCCCGTCACCGGGCCACGGTGTCGCCGGCGCCGAGCTTTGCCTACTCCCTTTGTCTGAAACGAATCAAGGACGCCGATCTTACCGGCCTCGACCTGTCGAGCTGGCGCTTTGCCCTGAACGGCGCCGAGCCGGTGTCTGTCGGCGTGCTGGACGCGTTCGCCGCCCGGTTTGCCCCCTGGGGCTTTGATCCCTGCGCCCTGACGCCCGTCTACGGGATGGCCGAAGCGACGCTGGCGGTGACCTTTTCGCCGCCCGGCGCCCCGTCCCGGTCCCTCAACGTCGATCCTGTCCGCCTGGCGACGGAAGCCGTCGCCGTCGAGCCCACGGAAGGCGGCCGTCGGATTGCCTCGGTGGGGTTTGCCGTGCCGGGGGTGGAGTGTGTCGTCCGCGACGAGGGACAGGACGAACTGGGTGAGCGCCGGGTCGGACGCATCTGGGTGCGGGGC
This sequence comes from Candidatus Sericytochromatia bacterium, assembly GCA_014377495.1. Lineage (GTDB taxonomy): Bacteria > Cyanobacteriota > Sericytochromatia > JACMPN01 > JACMPN01 > JACMPN01. The sequence goes on along the minus strand of JACMPN010000011.1, from coordinate 7,884 downwards.
CCCGCCGTGATGGCGGGCTACTTCAATGATGTCGATGCCACCCGGGCGGTGCTCGTGGACGGCTGGCTGGACACGGGCGACCTTGGGTTCGTCGCCGACGGTGAACTGTACGTGTGCGGCCGGGCGAAGGACGTCGTCATTATCCGCGGCGCCAACCACACGCCCCAGGCATTCGAAGAGTGCTGCGACAGCGTGCCCGGCGTGCGGCAGGGCTGTACCGTGGCCCTCGGGTTCATCCCCCAGGGCAGTGACGGGGACGAGCAGCTTCTCATCCTCGCCGAATACGCCGGCAAGCAGGCCGAACCGTCCCTGGAGGGCGAGATCCGGTCCGCCATCCTGCTGCGGACCGGCGTCCGGGCCCATACCGTCTGCGTGCTGGCGCCGGGGACATTGCCCCGCACCACCAGCGGCAAGCTGCGCCGGGCGGAGGCCCTCCGGCAATACGTCACCGGGACCCTGACCCCACCCCGGCCCGTCTCGCCCTGGCGCCTCGCCGGGGCCATGGCCCGCTCGTTCTTTGCTTTCGCCAGGCTACGGGTGTCGGATGCTCGCTGACGTCGCCATTGTCGGCGGCGGCCCGGCGGGGTTGGCTGCCGCCATCGGTGCTGCCCGCCAGGGGCTGAGCGTCATCGTCCTGGAACAGCGCACCTGGCCGCAGGACAAGGCCTGCGGCGAGGGCCTGATGCCGGCCGGATTGCGGGCCCCCGCCCGGCTGGGCGTCCGCGACCTGATCGATCCTGCCGACTGTGCGCCCCTCGTCGGCGTGCGCTATGTGCAAGAGGACGGGACGTTTGCCGAAGCCCGCTTCGCCGGCGACGGGGGCCTCGGCGTCCGGCGTCCGGCCCTGAGCCAGGCCCTGTTTCAACGGGCCGAATCCCTGGGCGTGATCCTCCGCCCGCAAGCCACCGTCCGGGGCCATGCCCTGACGGCCGGCGGGATCACCCTGACGCTCGATGACGGACCAATCGCCGCCCGCCTGGTGGTGGCGGCCGACGGGCTGGCGTCACCCCTGCGCCATGCCGCCGGACTTGCCGGCCCAGTGAGCGGCCCCCGCCGTTTCGGCCTGCGCCAACACTTCCGCTGTGCCGCCTGGAGTCCCTGCGTCGAGGTGCACTTTTCCGACGGCATCGAGGCCTACGTCACGCCCGCTGGCAGGCAACGTGTCGGGGTCGCCTTCCTCTGGGAGGACGGGCGCATCACCAAGCCATTGTCCATTCAAACCCTGCTGGACCGCTTTCCCGTCATCCGGGAACGGTTGGCCGATGCCCTGCCCGACTCCGAGCCTCGGGGGGCGGGACCCTTGCTGCAGGGGGTGAGATCCCGCACGGCGGATCGTCTCGTCCTGCTCGGGGATGCGGGCGGTTACGTCGATGCGATCACCGGCGAGGGCCTGTCACTCGCCTTCCATTGCGCCGAAGTGCTGGCGGCCCCCCTCCCCGAAGCCTTGGCACAGGGGGCGACCCGTCAGGCGCTCCGGCCGTATGAACGGGCCTACGGCCGGGCTTTCCGCCGATACGCCCTGCTCAGTGGCGGGCTCCTCGCCCTGTCACGCCGGCCCGCCCTGCGGCGCCAGGTGATCCACCTGCTCGCCCGGCAACCCCGGCTATTCGGGGCGGTCCTTGCCTGGGTGATCCAGGAGCCGGCACGGCGCCAGGAGATTGGGGCATAGAGGCCATGGCGCAGGGGCGATATCGGTGGCTCAGACTTTCAACAGCCCCTCAGCCCACATCGCGACGCGCTTTAATTGCTCGACAGCTGCCAGGGCATCGACCAGGCGGATGAGACGATGACCATATGCCGATTCGCTCTTTGAGGAAAGAATGTCGCCAAAGCGCTTGACCTGATCGGCACTTGCCTCCCGGCCGAGGGCCTCCTTGATCAAACGTGCCTGGCTCTGATGGTCCTGGCCCTTTTTTTGTTTGAACTTCATGGTCAGCGCGTCACCGTAGGCGATGGCACTTTGAATGACTGTGATCATGATGCCGTCAGCGTCGTCTTCGCCGTCATCGAAATAGGCCAGCTTCTCCGCACTGCGTCGGTAGCGTTGCGCCTTGGTGAGGCGTCCTTGCCAATCAGTCGGACCGACGTCCTTCGTGTTTTTTTCGACCATATACAACCTGTTCTGGGGATTTCCCGAACAATACAACGCCATCCCGTTGCATATTCTGCCAAAATGCGGTCTGCTCGCGATAGTTGGCCCAGACGTCGTCCTCGCTCAGCGAGATCAGGGAGGGGCGGATCAGCCAAGGCTCGGCGGCCTCAGACAGCAGCGACCAGAATTGCGCCTTCTGCTGGGCTAGCTGCGACGCGTCGCCAACGATCGCCAAGTCGTAATCACTGGCAAATGTGTCCTCCGCTCTGGCTACGCTGCCAAAATGCCACACCGCCAGGGGGGCAGGCTGGACGCGTTGCGCAATCTCCCGCACCATGTGCCCGACACCGTCAATGCGTCCACTCTCCTGGCGGAACAGCGCCTGAATGACGGGCGCCAAAAAGGTGTCGTCACCCAGATGGTAGAGCACACTGCGCGCCCGACCGGAGCGCTCCACCAACCGGGTCTCCACTAACTGGTCCAACAGGCGCTTGCTGCCAACGCGGTTGAGACCGGCGCGCTCGGCAACCTCGGTCGCCGACAGGAAACCGCCGTGCAGGCTGAGCACCCGCAAGACCCGGACCAGCGCCGGGGATCCCAATAGCATGTCCAGCGGCTGATAGTAGGCGCTACTTGGCTTTGCCAGCTGTCCCACGGCGCGCAACCTCGCATCTTGCTGTACTCATATGTATACATCCATACTCATATGAGTACAAGTCATACTAGCCGGTGCCGGCTGGACCAGCCACGCGCCAACCCTTCTACAAAAGTGATACCCTTGCCGCCCCGTCTGACGTCTGCTGAACACGTCTTTAATCTGCCGGGCGCATTTTTAACGGTCTTTCGCGACCATTTCACCGGGGCTAACGGGTTGCTGCTTGTAGCGATACGTTGCGTTTGCTAACTTGAAATCGGCTATCCGCTAAAAAGGAGACGTTGGATGACGATTGGCAATATTGGTTCCACGCAGACCACGGCCGGCACGACCCAGACCAGCAAAAAAGTTTCGTCGGATCCTTCGGGTTTCGCTGACGCCCTGTTCGAGGTCACTGAGTCGGCCGCTCCGCCGGAGCTGGCAGCCTTGTTGACCCATGCCCGCATCGGTGGCTCCAAGAGCGCCAAAGAGGAAGAGGACGAGAACGACGAGTTCGAGTCGACCCAGTCCGTGGCCGCTGCCGCCGACGAGTCCTACGGCCCTCCGGCCGGGACCCGTGCGGCGACGTTCATCTAACGTTTCGCCCAGCGATTGCGAGCCCGTCACCGGTCCTGCCGGCGGCGGGTTCGTCCGTTTGGATCCTGTCCCAATTCCCCCTGACGGTCGCGGCTACAGACGCCTGGTCGCCTGCTCTCTCAAGCCCAAATGGGCGATCGGGTCATCGACCTGGTGGAGTTGCAGACCCCCTCGCTTGTCCCGGGCATCGCCAGAGAGCGCCTCGGTTGCGACACGGAACGGCAGGCGCTGGTCGTCCGGGAGATGTACACCGCCGTCAGCCGCTGCCAGTATTCGCAGATCCCGTTGACCGCACCGCCCGAATCCGCCTTCGAGCTATAAACTCGTCCCTTTCTGGAACAGAATTGAACAATTGTCCGATCTGCCGACAGCAGGCCCAGCACCTGGGTAAACTATGCCGGTCACCCGGCAAACGTGCGGACGGGGTTCATTTTCCGGGTGGAGATCACCGGGACATCGTGGGGATTCGTGACGGGTTTCCTCTGGAGCGGCGTCGTGCGGGTCTTCCTCTATCTCCAGGCCATGTGCCTGTCGAACGCCTTCGGCCACCTCTTGGGCAATCGGCCGTATGTCGTCACCGATCAGCCGGCGAACGTCCGGTGGCTGGGTCTGCCGTCGTTTGGCAGCTCCATCCACAACGTCCATCAGGTCTTTCCGGCGTCGGCCCACACGGGACTATGGTTCTGGGAGCTGGATCCGGCAGGCTGGTGCATCGCCGTCATGGCATTTGTAAGCCCGTCCTGGACTGACCTTGCTGTGCTGCCTAGACGGCGACGGCGGGCATGGCGATCGGTAAGGCGGCAGCTTGCCAGGCGGCCATCCCTCCGGCCACGTTCGCCAGGTCGCGGAAACCCTGCTGTTCCAATAGCCCGATGGCAGCGCTAGACCGGTAGCCGCTCCCGCAGATGACGACCGTCGGGCGTTCCGCCCTGATCGGGATGCCCCCTTGTGCCAGGCGATCGACGGGGTGATGGATCGCCCCCTGTACGTGGCCGGCGGCAAACTCGGCGGGTTGGCGGACGTCCAGGAGCTGCCAATCGGCGTTGATCCGATCGGTCGCCTCGGCTGGCGTCAGCGATGGCACCGTCCGCACGTCCAGACCTGCCGCCTGCCATTCGGCCGCATTGGCGACGGCATAGCCGACCACCCGGTCGTAGCCGACCCGGGCCAGACGTTGCTGTGCCACGGCCGCGTCGGCGGTCGCCGCAACGACGAGCAGCAACGGCGTGCCAAAGGGGATCAGCGTCCCCACCCACGAGGCAAACCGGCCGTCGAGACCGATGTTCAGGCTGCCGGCGAGGTGGGCGTCGGCGTAGACGTCAGCGTCACGCCCGTCGAGGACGGTGATTCCGCCCGCCTGCTGGCCGGCGAAAGCGGCTGCGGCGACGGGCGGCAACGTGGGCAGTTCCGCCAGGGCCGGGGCGCCTTGTCGATTGAGCGCCGCATTGTGGGCAAAGTAGGCCGGTGCGGCAGCGAGGTTCTCCGTCATCAGGGCGATGAACGCCTCCCGGGACATCGGCTGCAGGGCATAATTCGTCTGGCGCTGCAGGCCGATCGTGGAGACCCGCTCATCGCTGATCGCCCGCCCGCAGGAGGAGCCGGCGCCGTGGGCCGGATAGACCTCGACCGCATCGGGGAGGGTGAGGATCTTGTCGTGCAAGCTGTCGTACAGCATTCCGGCCATGTCCTGCGGGGTAAAGCCCTTGCCGCCGGCCAGATCCGGACGGCCGACGTCCCCGATGAACAGGGTGTCGCCCGTGAACAGCTTGGGAATCATCTCCGGCTGGGCCTTGTCCGTGACGAGCAGCGAGATGCCCTCAGGCGTGTGGCCGGGGGTCTCCAGGACGTGCAGGACCAGGGTCCCGACGGTCACCTCGTCGCCGTCGGTGAGCCGCTCGGCGGCAAAGCCCGTCTCGGTGCGACGGCCAACGTAGATGGGGGCGCCGGTGCGGGCGGACAGCTCCTGATGGCCGGAGACGAAGTCGGCGTGCAGGTGCGTTTCGATGATGGCCGTGATCGTCAGGCCGGCGGCCTCTGCGGCAGCCAGATATTGGTCGACGTCCCGCTGGGGATCGATCACGGCGGCCTGGCCCCGGGCACCGATCAGGTAAGAACCGTGCGAGAGACAGCTGAGGTAAAACGGTTGAAACAGCATGGGAACCCTCCAGTGGTCAGATGCCTGCGGCCGCCGTCAGGCGGGGATGACGAGGTGTTGCAGAAAAACCAGTCCGATCGTCAGGACCAGCCAGCCAAAGCCGTAACGCAGCCGCCCGGGGGCGAGCTTGGTACCCAGCCAGGCGCCGACCTGTGCGGCGAGCAGGGCGGCGACGATCATCAGGGTCATGCCGGACCAGTCGGGGGCGTGTTGGTAGGCTTGGACGGCAAAGCCCGTCAGGGCGTTGGCGGCGATGACGACCGACGACGTGCCGATCGCTTTGGCCATGGGCGTGTCGGTCATCAGGATCAGGGCCGGCACGATCAGAAAGCCCCCGCCCACCCCCAGGAGCCCGGTCAGCAGGCCGATGCCCAGGCCGATGGCCATCAGCACGGCAGGTGAGGTGGTCGCCGGCCGGCGGGGCGCCGTCGCCTTGGCGCCGATCAGTTTGGCGCCCATCACCAGCATCAGACCGGCAAAGGCGATGCCCAGCACGTCGGACGGGATGAACCGGGAGAGCCAGCCGCCCAGCATCGCCCCCACCATACCGGTGCCGCCGATCAGCAGGGCCAGTCGGGGAAACACGTGACCCCGTCGCCAATGGGCCAAACCTGCCCCCAGGCTGGCGATGCCGACTACGCCCAGCGAGACGGGGATCGCCTGGGCCGCAGCCATGCCGGTGCCCATCGTCAGCAGGGGCACCGCCAGCACCGAGCCGCCGCCACCCAACAGGCCGAGCAGCAGGCCGACCACGGCCATCAGCGCAGCGGCCAGGTGATCCTGGGCATTCAGGAAGGCTGACACACGACCCCCGCCCGCTGGTTCCACGGCATACGGGCCAGGAGCATGGCCATCCCGCAGGTGTCGGTGAGCCCGGCAAATGCCAGTCCCGCCCCGACGACGCCTGACAGGCCGTACCAGCCCGGATGCACCGCCGTCCCCAGGGCTACGCCCGCCATCACCAGCAGGCCCGCCGCAAATCTGACCTGGCGTTCCAGGGCCCACACGCCGCCGGTCTTCTGGACGACCGGAAGGCCGGCAGCCAGACAGGCCTTGATCCCACCCATGACGACGACCATGTCGACGAACCCGAGGTCTTGCAACTGGGTGGCCGCCAGTTTGGCCCGGTTCCCCGAACGGCAGAGCACGTAGACGGGCCGCTGCGGATCCAGCTGGCGGCTCAGGGCGGGCAGCTGGGTCAGGGGCATCAGCTGCACGGCGGGCAGATGCTCGGCGGCGTACTCGGCAGGTTCCCGCACGTCGATCAGTTGGGCGGGACCGGGCTCGGCCAGGAGCAGGGCAAAGTCGGCCGGTGCACACGTCCGTGTCCGTTCAGCAAGATCGGCCATGGGAGCCTCTTTCTTATATTCTAATATTGGAATATAACGATATCTGATATGCTCGTGTCAAGTGATGCGAAGGAAGGGACGTACGGATGGGAATGTCGGAGCAGGCGCCGGAGCGGGCGATGCGCCCCGAAGCGTTGACGCTGATCGCCCAGCGCTTCAAAGTCCTGGGTGATCCCGTGCGGCTGCAGATCCTGCAGGTCCTGCACGACGGTGAGCGTAGCGTCTCTCAGGTGATCGACGCCGTGGCTGTCGCCCAGTCATCGGTCAGCAAGCACCTGAAAGTACTGCAGGAGGCCGGCTTCGTCGGTCGCCGGCAAACCGGGACGATCGTCCATTACCGGATCACGGATCCGCTGGTCTGGGACCTGTGCGACGCTGTCTGCAAAGGCCTGCAGATCCGTTTGGCCACCCAGGCCCACTTGCTGGGCGAGTTGCCGCACTGACGGCCCAGCTGTTGGCAGGCAGCGCGGGCCGTCGCGAACCCGCCGAATCGGACCCTGCACCAGTGCTGAGGGGTTGCCAATGAATACCTTCGGTCGCCAGTGTGCCGAATGACCCGCCGTTGCGTTGTTGCCGATCGTCGCCGTACCGCCCCGGGTACGCTTCGTCACGCTGCCTTGCCTGACTTTGCCCCTCGACACCAGTCTCGGTCGGAGCTTTCCGCTCAGCCTCTTAGCGGGGAATGGGGGCCGTGGCCAGCCGCTCGGCAATCGCCTTGACGGCATTTGCCAGACCCTCTTCCTGGCGCATGGCGATGCCCAGGGCGGCGGCCCGCTTTTTCAGGTTGCGGTCTTCTAAATGGCGCAATCCGGCCAGCAGCGTGTCATGGTTCAGCTTTGCATACGGCATCCAGGTCCCGACGCCCAGTGAGACCACCCGTTTGCCCCAAAAGGGCTGATCGGCAAAGACGGCACAGATCAGGGTGGGCGCCCCGGCCCGCAGGCTGGCGGCCGTCGTGCCGGCACCGCCATGGTGGACGATCGCCGTGCATTTGGGGAAAAGCCAGTCGTGATTCACCCCGTTGATGACGAAGACATGCGAGGTGAGATCCTGCGGG
>JACMPN010000099.1 GCA_014377495.1 Candidatus Sericytochromatia bacterium | reverse complement strand
GACCCGGCACGGATTGCCGGCGGCGAGGACATTGGCCGGGACGTCCCGGGTCACGACGCTGCCGGCCCCGATTGTCGTGTTGTCGCCGATGGTCACACCCGGACAGATGACGGCCCTGCCTCCGATCCAGACGTTGTTCCCGATCGTCACCGGTTTCGCCAATTCGGGCCCCTGGACTCGGATGTCCGCCGTCAACGGATGGGTGGCGGCATAGATATGGACGCCGGGACCACACGCGACGTTGTTCCCGAGGCGCACAGCGGCACAATCGAGGATGACGCAGTCAAAGTTCAAATAGACGCCGTCTCCGAGGGAGATGTTGCTGCCATACTCGCAGCGAAACGGTGGCTCGATCTCAATGCGGGCGCCCACATGGCCGAACAGGTCCTGCAGCAGGCGTTGGCGTTCGTCCGTCTCGTCGGCGGCCGTCTCGTTATACTGCCGGGTCAGCCGTCGTGCCTGACGCCGTGCGAGGACCAACTCGGGATCTGAGGCGAGATAAAGGTCGCCTGCCAGCATTTTCGCGTTTTCGGAGCGGAGCTTCATGGGACGCAATCTCCTTCAAGCCACGTACATACGCCGACACCAGGCCGTTGCCTGGCGAGTCGCCCTGGTTACGGCAGGGCCTCTCGGCCGTGGGGTGCCGACAGGTCCAGGCGAGGGCCGATGGGGACGATCCGGGTCGGGTTGATGTCGTCGTGCGTAACGTAGTAGTGCCGCTTGATCTGGTCCATTTTCACCGTCTCGGCAACGCCTGCTACCTGGTAGAGATCCCGCAGATAGCCCCACAGGTGCGGATAGTCGGCAATGCGCCGCAAATTGCACTTGAAATGGACGTAATAGACGGCATCGAACCGGATGAGGGTCACAAAAAGACGCCAATCGGTTTCGACGGGGTGACCGGCCAGGAGATAGCGCCGGTCAGCCAGCCGGCGGTCCAGGTCATCGAGCGATTCAAACAGGCGATAGGCCGCCGCTTCGTAGGCGGCCTGCGAGTCGGCGAAGCCGGCCCGATATACGCCATCGTTGACCGTTTCGTAAATCACCTCGTTGAGGCGATCGATCTCCGGGCGCAGGGCTGGTGGACACAGGTCGATGCCCGTGTCGGCAAAGGCGGCGAACGCCGTCTCGAACATGCGCATGATGTCGTCGTCCGAGTTGCTGACGATGCGTTTTGTCTGCGTATCCCAGAGCACGGGCACGGTATAGCGGCTGGCTTCGAACTCCGGATCCGTCGCCAGATAGGCTTCGCTCAGGAATGCAAAGCCGTTGATCGGGTCACGGGAAAAGCCGTCGCCATCCCGAAACGCCCAGCCACGGTCGTCCCGTACGGGATCGACGGCCGTCATGCCGATGACGTTTTCCAGCTTGAGCAACCGGCGGGCGATGATCGTCCGGTGGGCCCATGGGCAGGCCCAGGACACATAAAGGTGGTAACGGCCCGCCTCGGCCGGGTAGCCGGAACTGCCGTCGGCGGTGACCCAATCGCGAAACGCATCCTGCTGCCGGACAAAACTGCCGTCCTGTGCCTGCTCTGCTGCAAACTGTGCCATCGTCTACCCCTCACTTACCCGGTCACCCCTCGCCAACCGGGCGAGGCGTGTCCACTGCGGGAGGAATCGTAACGGCAAAGGCGCTCCGGCAAAAGCCAAAGGCCGGAAGGCGTGGTGACGCCTTGTATACTGACGCTTCATCATGTTGCCGACATCCACGCCGCAGGTCAGTCCTGCCGACCATCCGCTCCGTCAGGAACTGCGCCACCTGCTGCCCCTGGCCGGACCGATCATCCTGAGCCAGCTGGGGCAGGTGGGGATGACCGTGGTCGACACGATGATGGTCGGGCCCCTCGGCGCCCAGGCCCTGGCGGCCATCGGCCTCGGTGCGGCCATCCACATGTTCTTTCTCATCGTCTGCTCAGGCGTAATCTTTGCCATGACCCCGCTGATCAGTCAGGCTTTCGGGGCCGGCGATCCTGAGCGCTCCCGCCTGGTCCTGATGCAGGGACTGTGGCTGGCCCTGCTCGGCAGCATCCCGGTCGTCGTCACCAGTTTGATCGGCGGGCGCATTGCCTTGGCCCTCGGGCAGGATCCGGGCGTCTCGCACCTCTGCGGCGAGTTCCTCTGGGCTCTGGCCTGGGGGGTGACGCCGCAGTTCGCCTTCATGACGTGCCGGCAGTACCTCGAAGGCATCGACCAGGCCCGGGCCCCGATGGTGATCACCGGCCTCGGCCTGCTCGCCAACATCGCCGCCAACAGCTGTCTGATCTACGGGGTCTCGGGCTGGATCCCGGCCATGGGGGCTGTTGGCACTGGATGGGCGACGACGACCGTTCGCTGGGTGATGTGCCTGGCCATCATCGTCTATCTCATTGCGGGCCAGCAGCCCTTTCGGCGTCGCCACCTCCGTCCCGATTGGGCGATCATCAGCCACCTGTTGCGCCTGGGCGCCCCGATCGGGACGCAACTGGGCCTCGAACTGGGCCTGTTTTCCTTTGCGGCCGTGATGATGGGCTGGCTCGGGCCCACAGCCCTGGCGGCCCATCAGGTGACGCTGAACATCGCCTCCACCACCTTTATGGTTGCCCTGGGAGTCAGCCTGGCCGGCGCTATCCGGGTGGGCCAGCACCTCGGTGCCGGTGAAATCGCCCGGGTGCGGCATGCCAGCACCGCCACCTACCTGGTCACCCTGGGGTTCATGAGCGCCTGCGCCATCCTCTTCGTCAGCGTGCCTGAGACCCTGCTGCGTCTCTACACGCCGGATGCGGCCGTCATCGCCTTGGGGACCCGATTGCTGCTGATGGCGGCTCTCTTCCAGGTCTTTGACGGGGCGCAGGTGGCGGGGACGTCCATCCTCCGGGGTCTCTCCGACACCCGGGTCCCGATGATCGTCGGCACGGTCGGCTACTGGCTGATCGGGGTGCCGACGGCGTACGTCCTGGCGTTCCACACGTCCTGGGGACCTGTCGGCGTCTGGGCCGGCCTGTGTGCGGGCCTGGCGATCGTGGCCGTCCTGATGGCCCTGCGGGTCCGCCGGCTGTTGCGGCTGCCGAGCGACGGACACGTGCCGATCGTCACGTGATCCGGAGCGGGCGTTTTCGCACCATGCGTTGCGGCAAAACTACTCGGACAGGTGGCGCTCGGCCAGTTGCAGGTTAGCGATCATTCCGAGTTGGCCCTTGCTCGTCTCTACCTGGCTTCAGAGCGGTTGAAAGGCCCTGAGCGTGCACTTGTCCAGTCGTCCAGATACTGCGCTGCCGATTTCGGGTGCCGCTGTTCGCCGTAGATGCTGCCCAGTTGGTACAGGTAGTCGTCCAACTGGGAGACTCAGGCGCCAACATACATCTCCCTTGAAACGCCCGAAAAGTTCCTTGTTACAATCCGGTCTACCCAACTCATACCCGCCGCGGTCCTGGCAGGGGAACCCGTCGGCACTCGGCGACAAGGTCCCTTTGTCACTCGGTCTCCCCGGTCAGGGCGGACCTCGGGCGGCTGGCGAGCATCGGCCACTGGCGGCCGGCCCGTCGGTCAAAGGCATTTCAGCCAAGGGTCTCGCCGGTTAACCTGGAAGCGGGTCCGGACTTGCGCACCATCCGATGGACATGCGCCGTGGGAGGGCGAACCGTGGACGAAACCAAGCTCCTTGAACGTCTCGCCCTGGTGGAGGCGCTGGCTGCCGGTGCTGCCGGTGGTGAGAAGTTGGCCGCCGAGGAAGCCCGTCGGCGGCTCATCGAACGGATCAAACAACTCGATTCAGAAGATCCGCCGATCGCCTTCAAATTCCAACTGACCAATCTGTGGCAGCGCAAGATCTTTCTCGCCCTGGCCCGCCGCTATGGTCTCAGTCCCTATCGGATCAAGGGGCAGCGGCACACGACGGTGATGGTCAAGGTATCCAGGCGGTTTGTGGACGAGACCCTGTGGCCAGCGTACGTGCAGCTATCGGATTTGCTGAACGAGCACCTGGAGGAGATTACCGACCGCATCCTGGAACAGGGGCTGGGTGCCGAGGCCAAGGGCAAAGAAGCTGACGAGGTGGAGCAACTGGCGTTGCCCGGGATGCCCTGAGTCGGGACGGGGGCCGCCTCGGTCCGGACTAACCCGCCGGCCGGGCGGCTTTCCGGCTGCGCAACTTGCTTTGCAATCTGGCGAGCAGGCTGCTGGCTTCGGGCAGTTTGAACCAGAGCAGCAAACCGACATAGACGGCGCCCAACAGGCTCCCGCCGGCACTCAGCCCGATCAGGGTCCACAGGCTGGACAGGCCGTTCGACAGGTGTGCCAGCAGGAATCCGCCAATGAGGAGGGGCACGCTGGCGATCCCGACCATGCCGAGGCAGCGCCAGGTCTCGGTCTCGACGATGCGGCCGATCCGCCGCCGCAGCAGCCAGCCGAGGAGGCCCATGTTGGCGAAGGTGACCAGGGTCGTCGTCGCCGCCACGCCGCAATCGCCCAGCCAGGGGATCAGGAAGTAATCGAGCACGGCCACCAGGACAACCGAGACAAAGCTCGTGTAGAACGGGATCTTTGAATCGCCCAGGGCGTAAAAGACCCGGACGAGCAGGTCACGCAGGGCATAGGCCATCAAACTCAGATTCAGAATGGCCAGGATCTGCCCGGTGATCAGGGTCGCCTCGCCATCGAAGGCCCCCCGCTGGAAGAGGACCCGGATGATGGGCTGGGCCATCGTGCTGAGCAGGATCGCCAGGGGGAAGGTCATCACGATCAAGGAGCGCAGTCCCTGATTGGTGTGTCGGCGCAGCTCCGCGTGATTGTCCGACACCTGGGCGGCTTTGGTGAGGATCGGCAGCATCGGCACGAGGACGGCCGTGAGCAGGGTGCCCAGGGGCAATTGCTGCAGGCGGTTGGCGTAGTTCACAGCCGCCCAGGAGCCTTCCGGCAGGCCCGAGGCGAAAAAGGTGTGCACGAGGATGATCGCCTGGCCGATGGTCGAGCTGAGGGCTGCCGGCACGATCAGGTGCAGGGCAGACCTGACGCCGAGATGCCGCCAGGCGAACTGGATGCGGGCGGGCCGCCAGCCCTTGGCCAGCGGGATGAGTTGCATCAGCAACTGGCCCACCGCCCCGACCAGGGTGGCCCAGGCGAGGATCAGGGGGCCGACGCTGTGCCCCCAGGCCACCATGGCGATGATGATCGTCAGCGAGGCGATCGCCGGACTGAGCGAGGGCAGGGTGTACTGCTGGCGGAGGTTCAAGACCCCGTAGGAGATGCCGATCAGCCCGGCCAGAAAGAACATCGGGAACATGATCTGCGTCATCGAGATGGTCATCGCCATCGATGCGGGCGGCAGATTCGGCGCCATCATGCGGACGAGGGTCGGCGTCGCCCAGATGCCGATCACCGAGAGGATGCCCATCGACACGGCCGTGATCACGGCCAGGGTCTCCAGGATCGTCCGGCGCTCGGCCTCGTCGTCGTAGCGGCCGAGGATGCTGACCACGGCGGAATGGAACGGGCCGTTCAGCCCGCCCAGCATGACCAGGGCAAAACCCGGCAACGTGTAGGCGATGGCATAGGCATCGGTGATCCCCGTGGCCCCGAACAGGTGGGCCATGGTCGCATCGCGGCCATAGGCGACGACCTTGCTGGCCAGGGTGAGGACGGCGATCCAGGAAGCGGCTCTGAGGATGGACACGTCAGTACCGACCGGCGGTCAGGGAAAACCTCGTCAACCCTGGGCCAAAATCCACTCTGCCGCGGCCGCCAGATCCGGGGCAATGTGCTCGGGGATCAGCTTCAGCGATTGATAGGTCCCGGCGAGCACCTGTTCGCCGTAGCCACTGGTCAGCAGGATGGCACTGGTGCCGGCGTTCTGGCCGACTTCGACGTCGGTGGCCTTGTCGCCGACCATGTAGGAGGCTGTCAGGTCGATCCCGTAGTCCCGGGCGGCCCATTGCAGCATGGCCGTCTCCGGCTTGCGGCAGTTGCAGTCCTTCCTGTAGGACTGGGTCGAGCCATCCGGCAGGTGCGGACAGTAGTAGACGCCGTCCAGCGTGGTGCCGCCATCGTGCAGCAGGCTGGTCAGGCGGTTGTTTAGCTGCCAGATCCAGGACTCGGGGTAATAGCCCCGGGCCGGTCCCGACTGGTTGGTCACCAGGATGGCCAGAAAGCCGGCCTCGCGCAACCGTCTGATGGCATCGGCGGCACCGTCCATCAGCTTCAGGTCAGCCAGGTCACGGATGTAACCGGCCTCGATGTTGACGGTCCCGTCCCGATCGAGGAATACGGCCCGCCGGGCGGGTGATGCGGCGCCGTTAATCCTGCACCTCCAGGACGTCGAGCAGTCCATCATAAAAGAGGGCCAGGGAATCGTCCTTGCCGACGACCAGGCGCCGGGCCACCCGGTGAAAGGGGTAGCATTCGGCGCCGATGCGGGGGAAGAAGATGCTGGCATGCCAGATGTCTTCCCGGAAACGCCATTCGCCGCCGAGGTTCTCGACGATCAGCAGGCCGAGGTACGCACCCAGGTCCATGACCAAATCGTCGATGACTTCGACAATGGAGGTCTCCTCGTCCAGGTTGCGGGAAAAGCCCTCCCCGATGATCTCATCGAGGGCTTCCAGGCTTTCGTCCGTAAAGTCGAGGGCGGCGGACATGCCCTCATCCATGCGGTTGACGGTCCCTTCGACGAGATGCTCCATCTCCTCGACGAGGCGCAGCCTTTCGATGGCATCGATGACGAAGGCCCCGAACAGTTCCGTGGATTCCAGCGGATCGGTGATCAGGTCCGGCCATCCCGGGACTTCTTCCAGGTCGATCGAGGTACTTGCAGACATGGTCTTTCCTTATGCGTTTACAGGCCCGGCGGCACCGATGCTGGCCGGCAACGCCGACGTTTCCAGCAGGCGGTCGACGGCAGCCCAGATCGGCTCCGGGCCGAGGCTATTCAGACAGGTCAGGGCCGCACACGTCGTCTGGCGTGTGATCCACAGACAGGGACGGCAGGCGAGGCCCGCCACGTGCACGGCGCAGAACTCCGGATGATCCGGGGGGAGCACCTTATCCGGATCGGACGGACCGAAGAGGCCGACCAGCGGCGTGCCGACGGCCACGGCGATGTTCAGCGCCGCCGAGTCGGAGCCGATGACCAGGCGGCTGACGGCGATCAGGGCGGCCAGCTGTTCCAGGGTCTCGGTCTTGGCCCGGACGACGCCCGCCCCGGTCGGGATGCCGGCCAGCAGTTCCTCGTCGTCGGGACCACCGGCCAGGATGAGGGGCAGACCGCGCTGGCGCAGGCCTTCCAGCATCAGCTGCCATTGGGGGGCGGTCCAGGTCTTCTCGATGCCGCGTGTGACGCTCATCTTGCTGGCGCCGGGATGGATGAAGATCGGCCCCGGGCTGGCTGAGAGATTCTGCCGCTCCAGCCAGGCATAGGCCCACTCCAGGGCCAGGTCCGACAGCGGAAAGCGGGGCAGGGGCGCCGGCTCATCGATGCCGATGCCCTTCAGGAGGTCATGGTGCATGTCACCGGTGTATTGGCGCAGCTTGAGCGGGACGCGGTCGGTGAGCAGGAAGCCCAGGCGGTTCGGACTGAAGCCGACCCGGCGGTGGGCCCCGCTGAGGAAGAGCAGCAGCGGGACGAGCGGCGACCGGCCGGAGCTGATGGCCAAGTCCAGATCCAGCTGGCGCAGCTGCATGACCAGCTGGACGAACAGCTGCGGATCGGCGGACGCTTTCACATCGGCCGTGATCACCTGATCGACGAGGTACTGGCGTTCCATGATTTCCCGGCAGCGTGGCTCGCACAGCACCGTGATGTGGGCGTGCGGGTAGTGGCGCCGCAGGGTCTGCAGCGTGGGGAAAAACAGGATGGCATCCCCGAGGCCGCCGAAGTTGACGGCGAGGATGCGGCGGATGGGCGCCTCGGGTCGGGCATCCATCACCGCACCGCCGTCCGGGCAAGGGGGTGGGCGACCGTCTCTGTTGCGGGTGATTTCATGATGGGGGGAACGTACCTCGTCACACGGCCACATCAGGCCGACGTGGCAGGCCTCAGATTAACATGCCGCGTCATGGCCCGGTGTGGGGCAATGGCCCGGTCCATGCCGACATGAGGCCATGGCCCGGGGGCCACTTCCCTGTTTCACGTGAAACGCGACCGACCGATTTGAGAAAATCGCCTCCGGGCCGGGAACTTTTTTCCCCTTACCCGGTCCACTCTTTTTAGATCGGGAAAAATCTGAGGTCTCGGGACGACAGCAGGATTTTCCCGATCGTTTCATATTTCGGGGCTACCTGCATCAGGCGGGCCGGGGTGGACCTCCCCCACCCGACAATTTGCCCAAGCCGCTGGGAACTTTGTCCCAGGTGGCCTGTCTAGCTTTCTAGGATCGGGAAAACGCTGATGCTTCGGGACAGTAGCGGCGTTTTCCCGATCCCCGCGTTTGGGCCCCCGGCAGTCGCGGCGGCAAGCCACGCCGCCGCTTCCTGTGCGTCGCGCCCCATGCCGGCCCGCGTGTCCGGGCGCGACGCTGCCGGCGCATCACCCACAGACGGTGAGGGGCGCCATGCGAGCTTGGCCGGATCCCGCAATCGAGGTGGACGCCGTCATCGTCGGTGCGGGCATTGCCGGCACGGCGTGCGCCGGCTTTCTGGCGCAGCCTGGCCGGCGCGTGGTCCTCATCGACCGGCGCCCCCTGCACGAGGCGGGGCCGCGCTGGATCAACGGCGTCCCCGCCTGGGCGTTCCCGTTCTGCGGCCTGCGTGTGCCCGAACCCCCCGAACGCCGCTTCGAGGGTGCGACCCTCGTCCTGGCCACGCCCTCCCGGCGCCATCAGCTGCGGACGGCGACGCCCGACGTCTGGGCCGTGGACATGCGCCTGCTGGGCGAGCGCTTGCGCCGCCTGGCGGTGAGCTGGGGGGTGATCATGTGTGGCGAGACCCGCGTGCAGCGGCTCGATCGGCGCAGTGGGCATGGCTGGCAGGTGACAACCACGTCGGGCACCTTTCGCACCCCGTTGCTGATCGATGCGAGCGGCGTGCGGGCCGTGTTGCGCCAGCACGTGATGACGGACGTCCGGCAGCCTGGTCCGGCCGACCTCTGTTCCGCTGCCCAGGCTGTCTACGCCATCCGTGACACGGCCGGTGCCGAGGCGTTCATGGACCGCTACGGGTTGCGGCGCGGGGAGGCGCTGGCCTTCAGGGGCATCGCCGGGGGGTATTCGATCGTGAACGTCTCCGTCGATCCCGAGGCCGGGGACCTGTCGCTGCTGACGGGGACGGTCCCGGACCGGGCGGGGGTGCCGAGCGGCATGCGGTTGTTGCAGGCCTTTCTGGCGGAGCAGCCCTGGATCGGCCCTCGACAGTTCGGCGGGGCGGGCGCCATTCCCATTCGCCGGCCCTTCAGCCGGCTGGTCGCACCGGGGTTTGCCCTGGTCGGCGATGCCGCCTGCCAGGTTTTTCCCGCCCACGGCAGCGGTATCGCCATGGGGCTGTGTGCCGCCCGCATGCTGGCCGATGCCGTGTTGGCCGCCCCGGCCGGGGCGGGTGGGGATCTGGACGTGCTCTGGGCCTATGCCCATCGGTTTCACAGCACCTTCGGGGGGCTGTTGTGCAGTTACGACGTGCTGCGGCGGGCGGTGCAGCGGTTCCGGCCCGAGGACACCGAGCGCCTGGTCGAGAGCGGCCTACTCTCGTCCGCCTCGGTATCGGCCAGCCTGCAGCAGACGATGCCGGACTGGGATGGGGACCTCCTGGTGCGTGCGGTCCAGGGGGCGGCCCGGGCCGGGACACTCGCCCTGCCGTTGGCGCTGGCTGCCAGCCGTATGCCGGCAGTGGCCTGGTGGGCCCGGCGGTATCCCCGGCGGCCGGATGAGCGACGGTTGGTCGCCTATGAGCGGGGGCTGGTCAGGCTGATGGGGGTCCGGCCGGACATGGCGGGGCCGGTCACGCCGCGGGCCGGGGAACTGGCTGTTTTGCTACGCTGACCCGATCGCGGGGTGCGCTCCGCCCGATCTGTCGTCTGGAGTCCCCTCATGCGCTTGAAGCACCAATCCTTGTCTGTCGGAGATGCCGACGTCACGGCGGCGTTTTACGTCACCCATTTCGGCTATGCCGTGACCAAACACCAGGCCCGCCCGGATGCGGTGCGGGTCGTGCTGGAACGGCCGGATCACCGGCTGCAGCTATTGTCCGGCGGGTCGGTGCCGGAAACCGAATGGCGCCATCACCTGGCTTATGTCGTGGCCGGCGGCGACTTTGATCTGTTGTCCAATGTGTTGCCCCAGCTGAAGGCCCCGTACCGCCTGCATCCGAACGGTTCCCGCCTGTTTTTCGCCCTGGATCCGGATGGGCATGCGATCGAGATTATCGAGGAAGAGTAGGCGTTGCCGGCGATCGGGGTTTCGAGTGCTCGATCCCACCTCACCACAAACGGTGAGGGGCGTTCTGATTCAGGTCCGGAGATTACAGGAGGATGATGTTGTCCCGGTTCCCGGTAACGTTGCGGGTGGCGTTGCGGGTGTCGACGACGACGCTCGCATGCCGGACGATCTCGTCGTAATCGTAGGACGTGTGGTCCGTCGTGATCAGGACGACGTCGGCAGCGGCCAGGGCGGCCGGAGTCAGCTCGACGCTGCTCAGCAGTCCCTTGCCGACCGGCAACATCGCGATGTGCGGATCGTTGTAGCTGATCTCGGCCCCGTCGGCCTGCAGCTCGTGGATGATCTTCACGGCCGGGGACTCACGCCAGTCGCTGATGTCCTTCTTGTAGGCGACGCCGACGACGAGGATGTTGGCGCCGTTCAGGCTCTTGCGCTGTTGGTTCAGGGCCCGGATCACCTTGTCGCGGACGAAGCGCGGCATGGCCATGTTGATCTCTCGGCAGAGCTCGATGAACCGGGTATGGAAGTCGAACTCGCGGGCTTTCCAGGTGAGGTAGTAAGGGTCGATGGGGATGCAGTGGCCGCCGACGCCGGGGCCGGGGAAGAAAGTCATCATCCCGAAAGGCTTGGTCCCGGCGGCCTCGATGACCTCCCAGACGTTGATGCCCATCTTGTCGCACAGCATGGC
The DNA here is from genome assembly GCA_014377495.1 of Candidatus Sericytochromatia bacterium. Classification (GTDB taxonomy): domain Bacteria; phylum Cyanobacteriota; class Sericytochromatia; order JACMPN01; family JACMPN01; genus JACMPN01. The sequence goes on along the minus strand of JACMPN010000099.1, from coordinate 7,478 downwards.
CAGCTCGTTGACGAGGGCGATGTTCACGGCCCGGAAGGTGTTTTCGAAGACCTTGGTCAGCTCGGCGACCCGTGGGCTGGAGACCGGGACCACCTTGGCGATGATTTGGCTGTAGAAGGTCACGGCCGCCGCCAGGCAGTTCGGGGTGACGCCGCCCACCACCTTGGTGGTGTTCGTCGTATTGAAGGTGTGGTTGCCCGGGTCGACCCGCTCCGGCGAAAAGGCCAGGAAGAAGTCCTCGCCGACGGTGCCGTTACGCGTGCCGCTGAGGGCAGGCAGGAGCACCTCTTCGGTGGTCCCCGGATAGGTGGTGCTCTCCAGGATGATCAGCTGACCTTCTTGGAGGTTGTCGCAGACGGCCTGGCTGGCGGAGCGGATATAGGAGATGTCCGGCTCCTGCGTGGAGGTCAGCGGCGTCGGCACGCAGATGATGATCACGTCGGCCATCTTCAGGTCGCTGAAGTCCGTGCTGGCCCGCAGCTTGCCACCCTGGACAGACTGACCGAGCAACTCGGCGGGGACGTCCTCAATATAGGACTCGCCGCGGTTGATCTGGGCGACGCGGTCGGCGTTCAGGTCGAGACCGATGACCCTGAAGCCGACTTTGGCCACGGCCACGCAGAGCGGCAGGCCGACATACCCCAACCCGATGATGGCGACGGTGGCCTGTCGGGTGAGGAGCTTGTCGGTCAGGGGGGCGGCTATTTCACGGGTGGTCATTTCGCCAGAAACCTCTATGCATCTGCAACGTCGGCGGACTCAGTGTAGCAGATCAAGTATTTGAGCTGCCATTACCCGCTCAGCCCTGCCGATTGGCAGGCTGTCGGGGTGATTCGGACCGCTGTGGGGGATCGGACCCAGCCGGGAAGACCGCTCAGAGTCCCCCGGTCACCACCCACCCCGACGGGGCCTAACCCCGAATGGAAATCTGTTCAGCGTCGGCCGCCGGGCTGGTGCCACTGCGCGCCGCCGCAGCGCTGCGCATCGTGCGGAAACCCGCATGACCCATCAGCCCGGTCCCCATCGCCGCAAAGGCGAGGGCGGCTGCGGTTTGACCAGACCAATGGCTGATCAGGCCGATCGTGACCAGGAAAACGCCCTGGTCGAACCCCAGCCAGCGCAATGGCTGTCTGTGTGCAGCGGTGATGGGTTGAGACGCCAACTCTGGCCTCCTTCGCGAACCGTGTCCATCCATGGGCCCTGTAACAGGGCACGAGCGGCTCCAACAATCCATGCCGATGATCGTTGAGACCATCATAAGGCGGCTGTGTCGGAATCATTGCTAGAGTGCTCACACTTTTCTGTGAAGTTTCGGTGAGTCGGTGACATCTTTCTCACATAATCCGAAATCGGCCAAAACCGGTGACTCCTTGCCCAAACGGATACGGGACCCCCAATCTGGAGGTCCCGTATCGAATTTGACCGTTTGTAAACGGGGCGGTTAGTACATCCCGTAGGGGCCGGTCGATCCCATCGCACCGGTGGCACCGCCGGTGTTGCCGTAGGCGCCGTAAGGATCGGCATTGGCGTTGGGCATCATCGAGACCGTGGCGTTGTCCGCCTTGGACCGGGGATCTTCGTAGGTGCGGGTGACGGTCTGGCCGGCGGGCACGCTGACGGGCTCCGTGAAGTCCTTGATGGCCTTGCCGCTGCTCATGATCGAGACCTTCAGCGTTCCGGTCTGGGGCATGGTGCCGGGGTTCATCACCTTGACGGTGACGACGAACTTGCCGATCCCCATGAACGAGCCGTTTTTGACTTTTTCGATCGTCGCCGTCAGCGGCTGGGACGACATCGCCGCGCCGGTCGTGCTGCCGTAGCCGGTGTTCGAGCCGTAGCCGGCGTTGGAGCCGTAAGGATCGGCGGCGCCGTAGGCCGGGGTGGTGCTGCCGTAGCTCGGCGTCGTGCTGCCGTAGCTCGGCGTCGTGCTGCCGTAGCTGGGGGTCGTCGTCGGGACGGTCGAGGCGGCGTTGCTGGCCAACCCGGTTTGATTGGGAACACGTCCGGCACAGCTTGCCAAAAGAACCAAAGCAGCCGTTGCTGCGGCCATTTTCAACATCTTGCCCATCGTATTCCCCCTCCTACCGCTATCCCCTAAGCAGGGATCCTGCATCCACTCTGGATATATTGGTTGTCTGTGAAAACCGGGGAGTCCTTGCCCTAAGATTTGGTTATGAGCTGGTTCGGCGGCAGAGGATTGGGGCAAGCATCCGTCTGCAGCGCCCCTCGCGGCGCGATCGGGGCGGCGTGTCGCGTCACGACGCGCCTTGGCCCGATCGGGGCCATGCCGCCCGTGACGGCCACAACGGGGCCTGAGCGGCGGCCGCGACGGGGTCAGGTCGACCCAAACGATGAAAGACCCCCGAAGCACCCGCGGAGGGTTCGAGGGTCAGGGTGACGACAGCCAAGCAGGTGGGCAAATCAGGGGGCTGATCAGGCACAATCGTCCTGGACCCCCACAAACCGCCTCTAAAAGAGGTCGTCGCGTTCGCCCAGGCCTGTGTAGGGGTCCTGGAAGGCGGCCAGCTCGGCGACACGCACCCAGCCGGCGAGACGGGTGCCGCAGCGGATATGTAGCCAGTCTTCGGCCTCTTCGACGATGGAGAGCAATTCGCCGTTTTCGACGGTGCCCACGCGGTCAGCCAGAAAGCTCTGGTCACCCCAGACCGAGACGAGGGACCTGGAGACGACCACGGTCTGGGCGGCCGACTTGTTGCGGGCGGCAGCCACCGGGGAGTAGGCCTGCTTGGCTGTCGCTGCTCGCTCGGACCGGGCAGGTGCCGCTTCCGGGCGACGGGCGGCCTCCACCGGCTGCGGCGGGCTCGGTCCGATGTAGGGCTGGGGACGCTGCTGCTGTTCCGCTTCGGTCGGGGCCGACTCCCGGATGAACCGATCCCGAAAATCTTTCATGGGTCGCCTGCTCCTTGTTTCAACCCGTCCATCCTAACACCAGAGAGGCGGGCCGACCGACGGAGGCCCGCCCCGTACAGGTCGCCAAACACGGGTGCGCCCTGCCCGGGGTGTTGCGGCGCCTGGCGCAGCATCCGGCCTGAGGATGGGCAGAGCAAGCGAATAATCAGCCCCGGTGACAGTCTGAAGGGACGTCGCCGGGGTCCTTGTTTGCCTAAGCGACGTCACCATCATGGCCCTCCTGGCCCTATTCACTGACGACCGAAACGCACTTTCAGTGCTGGTTCGGAGCGCACGCACGCCGCAGGCAGTCGCCAAACGAGGCGAGATCATCCAGCCTGAGCAGCAACGTAAGACGAAGGCCCTCCGGGCGGACTTCCTGGCTGCGCCCGGTCACAGGATCCGCTGCGTCGACACGCCCAAGCACTGCGGCTGGCTCAATCAGATCGAACTCTGGTTCGGCATTCTTGCCAGAGCCATCCTGCAGCGAGGTTCCTTCGTCTCTGTCGCAGCCCTGACCAATGCGGTGTTGGCCTTCATCCGGGACGACAGCCAGATAACGGCCAGGCCTTACAACTGGACCTACACAGGGCGGCTTGTGGGCTTGTAATGCCCAGCTTTAGACCCGATGCTGCACCAGAGGTTGTTTGAGCGGGCAACCAAGCAACGAAAGAGTGATCGACCGGTTGGTATTGCCGCTGGTGATTTGCGAAGATAGCCAGCGACGCCTGACCGATCGTTGCCATCGTCCGGTGATTCTGGGAGTGCGCCCCCGTGATCCGCATTGCTGCTGTATATGTTGCTTTCTTGCTGTCGTATTGGCTGATGGGCCTGGTCGACGGCGGATGGTCGTGGGCGTTTGCCAGTCGGCATTGGCTGGCGGACGATGTCCGTCACCGTTTCGCCAGTTCTACCGATCGTGTAGCGGCTGCAGCCCCACCGGCCATGTCCATCGCCGACTGGGCCCGACTGCCCGCCCTCATGCGCAACGTCGAGGTGGACATTCCCCGGCAGCGCCTGTACCTCAATGAGGGAAAGGCGCACCGGCTCGCCTTCGTGGTCTCGACCGGGATCAACATCAGCACGCCCCGCGGGGCGTTTCACGTGATCGAAAAGTTGCAGGATCCCCCGTACGGGCTGCGTGGCATCTATGCCGCCCCGGGCAGTCAGGACAACCCGCTCGGTGCCGCGTGGATCGGGCTCAATGCCAGGCATTGGCGGACGGGGACACCGATCGGGATCCATGGGACCAACGAACCGGAGCGCCTTGGCACGCCTGTGTCCCACGGTTGCGTGCGCCTGAAAAACGACGACGTGCTGCAACTGTTGCAGCACGTGCCGGACAACTGCCCGGTCGTGATCCACGATTGAGGCCCGCCAACGGCCTGGCGTATGGCGATGGCCGGTTTTTCGGCGTGCCACGGCCGGCAATGGGCTTGCCAGGCCGTTCGGCACTGCCAGTTACCGAGAATCAGCCGATTTTCGCCGACTTCCATAGTTACAACTGCTTTATGACATTCAATTTTGTACATTTTACGTATTTTGTCATCTACTTTTATTGGTAGCTTACGGTCAGCACTTGACATTGTTTAAATATCGCTTGGTGCCTCGTGTCCGCAGGTCGGCGTTAGGGAGGTAGCCATGAACCATCTCGATGGACAGATCCGCGAGAGCCAGCTCGTTGCCAAGGCGTTTTGCGCCGAGTGTGGCGACGAAGTCACCGGTACCAAGTTCTGCATGCACTGCGGGAGGGCGGTGCAGACGGGGCGGCTCGCCGCCACACCGCCCTCCCCGGAGGAGGCGCCCTCGGCGACCATCGCCAAGGCCCGGGAGATTTTGGCTGCCGTCACTGCGGCGCCTGCCGGAGATCGCCGCAAGTTGCTGATCGGTGGCGGTGTGGCGGCTGCGCTGACCGTAGTTGCCGTCGCAGGCACCTTCGGCATCCAGGCCTACCAAAACCACGTCGTCGAGCAGAAGAAACAAGCCCTGATGGCCCAGACTCTGGCGGCCAAGGGGCGGATCGAGAGTGCCTGGTCCGTGTCTGTCGGTGCGCACCTCTCTTACCTGTCCCAAATCAAGTCGGCACCTCGCCAGGACGAAACGCCCCTCGTCGATTCGGCCCGCAAGATCAAGACCGAGCTGAAGAATCAGTTGGACGGGTTGCGGGCGGCGGTGCCCACCTTTGGGGAAAACCCGACCCTGCTGGCGATGGCCAACGCCCTGACAGTTGAGGCAGAAGCCTACGACAAGATCCCGGAGCTCTTGAAGTTGAAAGCGTGGGACGCCACGGCGGCGGACATGGTCACCCAAAAGCTCAAATCCGCCCAGGGCGAGTTGCAAACGGTGTCCAGCGTCTTCAACGGCCTCTCGCCGGCGGCAGGGATGGACTTCGCCGAGCTCAAGCCGATCCAGGAACAGGTCGAGTACCGCCGCCGGGTGCGGGCCGAACAATTGCAGTACGCCGAAGCATTCACCTCAGTCCTGAATCGCTACAACAACACCCGCGACGAGATGCAGCGGTTTGCCAACCGCATCCGCACCGGCTACGTCAATCGGATCGAGGGCCTGGCGGAGTTCCGGGCCGCCCAATCCAGCCGCATGGCCTTGCGCAACGAATTGACCCGGATGAATCCGCCGGCTCGCTTCAAGGCCGTGCAGGCCGACCTCGACGAGTGCATCCAGGCTTCTCTGGTGGCCCTCGACAACGCCATCCAGGCCATCATGGCCGAAGCCCAGGACGCCCATTTCAACGCCTACCTGTATTGGGAGCGCTTTTCCCGTGACAGCAACGGCATTACCGATCGCCTTGCCACTGTCGAATCCCATTTCAACCAGAGCCGTGCCTCGATCCGGTAGAAAGGTTTCCCATGGCGGTTAAAGACAAGGCCACGCTTTCCAGGCAGTACGTGCGGCGGTATTGCCCATCCTGCCGGACTCCCCTGCGTCACCCGACTGATGCCAGCTGTCGGGGTTGCCGCCCGGCCGGTGTCGGTTGGCGGCGTTACGTCATCATCTGTGGGTTGGTCGCGGGGATGAGCGGGGGGGCGATCTGTGCCCTGGTGCTGGCGGGACCGGCACCGCCGCCGGTGACGGTGATTCAGGCCAGCCAGCCCAATGCCGGGCAGCGTGCCCTGATAACCCGGTTGTTGCCTATGCCGGCAGGAGAGACCGGCTTCCCAGCAGCACGGCCCCAGCCGGTCGTCTTCAAACACGCTGCGTACCAGCGAGTCGATTCGGCTGATGTCCGGCTGGCGGGTCTGCGCGTGCCGATCGACCGTCTCGATGGCCTGCCCCAAGGACGTGGGCTCTATCCCGGGGCCGCTCGGGAGTATCGTCACGGCTGGCACGAGGGCCTCGACTTTTATCCGGAAGGCCTCTGGAATGCGGTGATCCAGTGGGGCACGCCTGCGCTGGCGGTCGCCGACGGCGTGGTCGATTCCGCCACCTCGGTCAGCTTCACGGAGATGACGGCGGCCGCGCACACGTCATTGTTGAATCAGGCGCACAGTCTGGGTTTCACCCCGATGGACCTGCTCATCAAGCTCAGGGGGCGTGCGCTCTGGATCGACCATGGCCACGGGTTCAAAAGCTGCTACGCCCACCTGTCCCACCTGGCCGCCGGCCTGCAACCCGGCATGCGGGTCAGTAAGGGCCAGGTGATCGGGTACGTGGGCAATTCAGGCACCACCGCCGGGATCACCCACACCCGAGGCGATTGCCATTTGCACCTGGAACTCTGGCTCGATGGCCGGATTGCGGGCTTTCAGTGGAGTCGCCTGGATTACGAGCGGATCTGGCGTTTCGGTGCGTCCGTTCCCGTCACGACGCCAGACGAACCCTCGGGACCACGCGTTCGCCCGGCACCGAGCCTGCCGCAGCTACCCCCGCAACGACCTGGTGTGCAACCGGACCTCCCCGTTACCGTGATGTGAGGCAGCGTCGGCGGTCACCGGGGCATCGGCAATTCTGGGGCGCGGTGCAGGGGTTCGCCCTGAGTGGATTAGTCCTGTGAGAGTCGATCAAAAATCGTGAGGAACTCGCCGTCGGAATAGTCGATGTAGATGTTCTTGATCTGGGTGCAAGACTCGAGGGCGTACTTGCTCAGGTCCTTGCCGTAACCACTGCGTTTCACCCCGCCGTGCGGGCTGTAGGGATTGATCTGCAAGTAGGTGTTCACCCAGACGGTGCCGGCCTGGATGGCCTGACTGACCCGCATGGCCCGGTTCAGGTCCCGGGTCCATAGGCCCGAGCTGAGCCCGTAAGGGTTGGCGTTGGCCCGGGCGACGACCTCGTCATCATCATCAAAGCGGAAGATGCTCAGCACCGGCCCGAAGATCTCGTCGCAGGCGATCATCGCGTCATCCGCCACGTCGGTGAATACGGTCGGCATCAGGAAATTGCCGCCGGCGAGGCTCGGATCGTCCGGGATGGCTGGCCATGGCCGCACCGACCCCGGCCCCGTCGCCGGTGACCATCTTCGGCATTGCCGAGCTGCAGGTGACCGATCAACTCGCCGTCACCGGGACAGTACGTGGGCATCGTCTCGCCCGACGTGCTGTCGACCCAGG
>JACMPN010000098.1 GCA_014377495.1 Candidatus Sericytochromatia bacterium | reverse complement strand
TCCTGCTCAGGGCGGTCTGCTGGCTGATCTTCCGCGTCTCGATCCTCTATGCCATCGTCCCTCACCAACTCTTCGACATCAACGTGATCATCAAGCTGTCGATGCTCTACTCGACGCTGATCCTCCTGCTTGGTGGGGGCTATTTTGTGGCGACGACGGCCTTGCAGCGGACACTCGTCGCAGCGACGGGCTCGACGTCCGAATTCACCTACCTGGCGATGACGGGCGTCGTCGCCATCGTCTTCGACCCCCTCCGCCGCCGCATCCGGGACTTCATCGACCGCCGATTCTTCCGGGCGAAGTACGACTTCAAGTTGATCCTCAGCGATTTCGTCGCCGCCGCCCGGGCGACGATCCGCACCGATGACCTGATCCACTCGATGAATGAGATCCTCGATGCCGCCCTCCATCCGTCGCACATCACGCTCTACCTGCGCCAAGGCGAGTTGCTCGTGCAGGCTTCGGCGACAGGTGACGCCGCAGCGATGCCGCACTCGGTGCCTGCCGACCACGCCATCGCCAAGCTCCCCAATCCGGAAGGGGCCGTCCAGTTCCCGCTGAGCGTGATGATCAAAGATGATGGCGAACGGCTCGTCGGTCTCCTCGCCCTCGGCCCGAAACGCTCGGAACTGGAATACACCGGCGAAGACGTGCAGTTGCTGAACAACATGGCCCAGCAGTTGGCCCTGACGGTCCATAACGCCGAGTTGGCCACAGAAGTGGCCGAAAAGGCAGCCATCAAACGTACCTTGGAACAGGCCAGGCTCATCCAGCGCTCCATGTTGCCCGATACCCTGCTCGACCTGGCGGACCATCAGGTCGTCGGCTATTCCGAATCAGCCGATGAAACGGGTGGCGACTATTACGACTGGTCGCCGCTCCCCAATGGCCGCTATGTCGTCACCGTCGGCGATGTCACGGGTCACGGCATCGATGCCGCCCTCATCGTCGCCATGGCCAAGGCCTGCCTGTTCAATCAACTGCAGGAGGACCCGTCCCCCGGCGCCGTGATGGCCGCCCTGAACGAGACGATCCATACGGTCGACGTCCGCCGTCAGAGCGAGCAGGCCCGCAAGCTGATGACCTGCGTGTATGCCCTGGTGGACCCCGCCGCCGGACACATGGAAATCGCCAGCGCCGGCCATTTCTACCCGCTCGTCTACCGGGCGGCGACCAGGACCATCGACGAACTGGAAGGCCTGCAATGGACCTTCCCCCTGGGCACTCGGCCGCCGGCCAAGTTCAAATGTCCGCAAGGCACGATCCCGCTCGCAGCCGGCGACGTGTTCGTCTTTTTCACGGACGGCGTCCACGAGGCCCACGACCCGGCTGCGGCAGAATACGGCCTGGACCGCCTGCAGGACCTGCTCGTGGCCCTGCACGACCGGCCCGCCGCCGAGATCCAGCAACGTATCCTGGATGACGTCTACGGGCACATTGGACAGGACAAGCCCGTGGAAGACGACGTCACCCTGCTGGTCATCAAGGTGGCGCCGCCCGTCCTTCCCGTTGCCGGGGTCCCTGCGTGAGCCAGCCCGACACCCACCGCATCCTGCACTTTTTGGAAGCCGGTCTCGCCCGCTGCGGCGATGAGACGCTCACTTACCGGTTACTGCAACGGGCGTTTCTCCCCTTGGCCGAAAGCCTGCTGGCGGGCCGGTACTACCCGGCGGCGGAGCTGGCGCGAATGTCCTATGAGAGCCACGCCGGGGGATTCGACGATCGCATCGCCATGCTGTGTGCCTGCTTTGGGGTGTTCTTCGGCGCCGTCGATCTCGTCGACTGCGTGGAGGACCATGAGCTGCCAGCCGATCCCTGGGACGAGACCGGCTGGGAACTGGCCCTGAACACGGGGATCAGCTGTATTTTCCTGGCCGGGACGATGCTCGATCAGTTGACGACGGTCGGTGTCCCGGCAGCCACCGTCGCGCGGTTGCATGCCCTGATGGCTGAACAGGGTTGGCGTCTCGCCCTCGGTCAGAACCGGGACCTCGCCCGCCGTGACACGACGGAAGCCGAAGTGCTGCAGACCTACCGGGGCAAGACGGGCAGCTCGGTCGCCCTGTACGTCCGGGCCGGGGCCGTGCTGGCCGGGGCCCCGGCCGCCACGGAAGCCTGCTGGGGCGACTTTGGCGAAGCGTTAGGGGTGATCATCCAACTGCACAATGACTATTACGACACCTTTGAATCCGCCACCAGCCCGGACATCGAAAACGGCAGCCGCACCGCACCGCTCGTCCACCTGTTCAATCATCCGGCGGGCCAGCCCTGTCAGGGGTTGGCCGCATCCTTCGCCGGCCGGGGCAAAGAGTTTTGGGTGACCCCGGCCGTCCGCCAGGCCCTGGCCAATGCGGATGGTCACGGCTACATGACCCGGCTCCGCCGACAGCTGAACGGGGAGTTGGACGGCATCCTGCAGGCTTTGGCCGAAACCCACGGGGTGGATATCAGCTCTGCCGTGCAGTTGCGGGATGCCCGCTACCGGCACCGGCCCTGGTGGCCAGATCGTGAGTGAGCTCATCATCGTGGGGGCAGGCATCGCCGGCGTCTCTGCCGCATTGGGTGCCCTGGATCGTGGAGCGGCCGTCACCCTGTTCGATGCAGGCGATCCTCCGATACCGGGATGCCGCCATGATTTGTGGTTGGAGGCGGGTTTCCGTCCTTTCGGCGCCACGCCGCCCGTGCGCCTGTCCTGGGCCTGTACCCGCCTGCTCGGGCTGAACACGGCGACTGGTTATGAACCCGGGCCCGGCTACCTTGTCGACCGCGAACAGTTGCGGGCGGAGATGCTCGCCGAAGCCGTGGCCCATGGGGCCGTGATCCATTGGCGGCGGCCGGCCCGCTGGTTGGACGACCGCCTCTGGCTGCACGATGTACCGGTGCCACATGGTCCAATGATCCTCGCCACCGACCTGACCGACCCTGATCCGACGGAGTCGGTCTGGTACAGCGCATGGCAGGGGACGGGCACGCCAGCAAGCAGTTTCGTGGCCGACATGTTGCCCCTGGATGGTCCCGGCCAACTCGTGCGGGCCGTCTCCGGTCCGGATCGCTGGGTGGCCCTGGGGTGGCATACCCAAGATCTCGCCCACCCGCCCGACACCACCGGTGCGACCCTGATCCACCGGACGCGCCGCCGCTCCCCCCTGGCGCCCGACCGACCGCTATGGGAGCCTCAAGTGCTGCGGGTCGGGTCAGCCGCCAACCTCATCCCCCGCCACGGCTTCGGTTTGGCCCAGACGCTCGCTGCCGCCCGTCTCGCCGGATTCATGGCCGCCCATTGGGTGATCCGCCAGGCACCCGCCACCGCCTGGGCCCACTATGGCCGGGTGATGGCCCCGATCCGGCTGTGGCTGCGGCAGGGACTGCCACTCCAGCTTTAATTGGTCTCGGAAACGGGCGCGTTCCCGGTTACACCGCCATCCTGACCCTGACAAAAAAAGCCGGCCCACCCCCTTTACAGCCTAAGTTTTGCTGATAAGATTAAATCGAGGTTAATCAAAGACTAAGGTGAAGTCATGCCAGGAACGATCACGGCCGCCTTGCCGGCGAACCGCCCGAGTTTACGTCTCACCGACGCCCAGTTGGGCACGGTGGTTACGGCCCTCGACACGAACCATGACGGCCGTTTGAGCGGCGACGAGATGCGCCCCAGCCTGTCCGCCCGCGGCCGGCTGCAGGACGGCACCGTCACCACTGCCGGCGTGACCAGCGCCCTGCGCGACGAAAAGGTGGCCCTCCGCCAACTGCCGACCGCCGTGGCCAACCAGGTTGCCGCCATGCTCATCGGCCAGTTGAACGGGATGAGCGGCTTACCCCGCAGCTTCGACACCGATCGCAACGGCACCCTGTCCCAGGCCGAGTTGGCCTCCGTCCTCAATAAGGGTCAGTTGATCGTCAATCACAGCGTGCGGGCCGCCACCGGCGGGCCCCAACAGGAAGAGCATTTTGCTGCCGGCGCCACGCTGCCTGTCGGCGACATCGTCAAGGCGATGGAACAATCCGAGTACTTCATCATCCGCGGCGACGGGGCCAGTGCGTTGTCGGCGACGGTACAGGGACTGACGGTGGTTGCGGCGGCGGGCGGCGAGACTGGCCTGACGGCCAACGCCATCTACCAGGGCATCAATGCACTGAGCCACCTGCCCCAGTATGCGAGCCACCCCGGCTGGGTGGCACTGGTTGGACGGTTCGGCATGGCGGCCATGTTGCGGGGCGAAACGAACGCCAAGGGCATCCTGGCCGCCGCAGCCCGGCAGATCATGTACGAACGACCCGATGAAGCCGGTGTGCGCACTTTTTTTGAAGCCTCCCTGAAGGCCATCCAGACACAGCTGCCGGCGGAAGACGACCGTTG
>JACMPN010000097.1 GCA_014377495.1 Candidatus Sericytochromatia bacterium | reverse complement strand
GGATCGACGACGATCGACATGGCGGCCACGGTGCAGGGCGATCAGACGGCCCCGCAGATCGTCCTCGGCGTCAACGAATACGCCCTGGTCGAGGGCGTGGACCCGATGACGCCTTTCATCCTCGTCCACCGGGTCGTCTCCAACTGGCAGACGGAAGATCTCGGTCACAAGGGTGTCGGCGATCTGCTGCTGATGGGCATCAACGAGGGGCAGACCTGTGCCCTGATCATCAACCAGCGGCTCGTGTTGCTCATGTACAAGGGTTTACTCATCGACGCCGTCAGCAGCGACAACGATCTGATCGGCCAGTCGGCCTTTGCCACGTTGGGCGGTGCCGCGCAGTTCCAAGTCGTCAAATGCGTGCCGTCGGAGCCGAAGGAGCCCTGGGTGGTCATCCTGGCGGCGATGCTCGGGTCCGCCAAGTTGACCAATCAGCATGTGATCCGTTCGACCGCCCAGTCGGCTGATCTGTTTACAGCGTTGCGGAAGGAACGGATCACCGGTTTCGTCCGTCAGGCAGACGGCATGCAACTCCGGTATCAGGGCATGGTCGACGGTGAAAAGGCCTTTGCGGTGATCATGCCGGACACCTTCACGGTGGCGGAGCGCAACGAGTCGACAGAAGTCGATGTGTATGCGCTGCGGCCTCAGCTGATCGGACCGAGCCTGCGGAAAGGTCAGAACGAGACGGTTCTGGAAGTGGTCACCAAGTCGATCAACCGCTCGAGTCTCAAGCAGCTCGCCTTGCAAAAAGAGGCCAAGGTCACCCCCGAGATGATGGAAGAGGCGATCCGCAACACGGAGCTGACGCTCGTCGGGGCCTCCGATCGGGTCATCCATGTCGCCTCGGCGGCCATCAAGTATGCCGACCTGTTGCGGGACCTGCCGCACAGCCGGATCATGACCTGGCTGATCGAGGGCTACCTGTACCAGGTCGGCCAGAGCGACAAGTTCGCCACGGCCCGGCAGAGCATCAGCTGGGTCTGGCACCTAAAGTCCGTGCGGCTGGCGCAGACCCTGCGCACGGCTGAAGGCAACATCATGTTCGATGTCGTCGCCTACGATGCCAGTGAAAAAATCAGCTTCCTGATGCGGATGGGTGTCGGCGGCAGTCGGGCCGACGTCGAGAAATTCGTCACGGACGTGACGACAATCAAGCGGTTGTTGGGGACCACCGAGTCGATCAAGGCGGCCTTGTACGTCTCATCCTACCCGTATGACGAAGACGTCGGTGCCTACTACCAGAAGGCGACCGCCAAGCCGTTCGGCCTGAGCATGTTCACCGGCGGGCCCGCCAAGGGGTTTGTCACCACCAAGCACGGTGGCGGCTTCATCCTCAATCTGGCTGTCGATGGTGAGCAGGGCTTTGAGATGGTGGCTCCGGCAATCCAGTGACCCCGTGACGGCTCGAAATGGCTTGGTTCCGGATAGGCACCCGTTATAATAAGCGACAGGAGGCATGCTGTGAACCAGATGACGCCCGTTGCCCGGGCCTATCAGAGCATGACAGCCAGTTCCGTGCGGGTGTCACGGCCTGTCGGCACGCCCGTGGATCCCAGTGCCTGGGAGCGGCGGGATCGTTTCGTGCGGGGCGGTCCGCGCCTCGACAAGGGCATGGACACGGTCGTTCGGAACCACAAACCGGTTCCCACCGGTGACGATGCCGTCTGGGATCGCCTGAACAAGACCTTCCAAAAGCACGAGGACGGGGCCTATCGGGCCTATTACGCAGCCGAAGTGTTGCGGACCCTGCCCCGCCGACAGCGCGAGCGGCTCACGCAGGAGTTCTTCCAAATGCACCCCGTGTTGATTCCCCTGTTCTTGATGAACACGTGGGCCCCCCACGTCGAGGCGCTGTTCCGCGAAGTGAACAAGACGGCCAAAGCGTTCATGCGGACGCTGATCCAGGATTTCAACACAGTGATGATCCCGCCGGCCCCCAAGAAGGGCAGCCGCCCCGCCCGAAAGCCCGAACAGGTCGTCGAGAGCCAGTCCGCCGAAATGGCCAACCTGGCGCAGACGCTGCACGCAGCGACCCGGCCACCCATACGCCGTAGTTGAAGGCGGCACCTCTGCGTCTGGCGGGATCCTGACGGGCGGCCCAGGCAGGATGCGCAGTCGCACCGGTGCTATGGTGCTCCGTGGCCGACGCCGACGCTGCGCTCGGCCTGCCGATACGGGGGAAGACACGTGGATTTGCAGATTGTTCGGGATGTGGCATGCGAAACCGCCCTGGCCGCCGGCGAAGTCCTGCGGGAAGGCTATGGCCAGATCCATGAAGTGACCCTGAAGGGAGCGACCAACAACCTCGTCACCGAGATTGACCGCCGTTCCGAAGACCTGATCATGAGCCGGATCGGGCGGGTGTTTCCGGAGCACGCCTTCCTCGGTGAGGAGACAGGAGCCGGTGGCCGGCAGAGCCCTTGGCGCTGGATCATCGATCCGCTCGACGGCACCACCAACTACGCCCACCACTACCCGTGCTTTTGTGTCTCCATCGGGTTGGCCTACGAAGACGAGCCCGTCGTCGGGGTCGTCTATCAGCCCCTGCTGAACGAGTTGTTCGTCGCCGTCAAAAGCCAGGGCGCCACGCTCAACAACCGGGCGATCCACGTCTCGGGTGTCGACACGCTGGCATCCGGCATGTTGGCCACGGGCTTTCCGTACAACCTGCAGGCCTTTCCGGACGCCCCGATCGCCGCCTTTGAAAGCTTCGTCCGCCAAGCCCAAGCGGTCCGGCGGGACGGCTCAGCGGCCATCGACCTCGCCTATGTGGCGGCCGGTCGATACGACGGCTTTTGGGAGTCGGGCCTGGCCGCCTGGGATACGGCGGCCGGGGTCTTGCTGGTCACCGAGGCCGGCGGCCGAGTCAGTGACTATGCGGATGCCCCCTATACCTTGGGTGGACCGACCATTGCCGCCAGCAACGGCGGCATCCACCCGGCGATCATCGCCGTGTTGCAGGCCGCGTCCCGCCGCCCGTAATGCCGGACCCGACGGCCCACCGGCCCTGCACCAGTTGCGGGGGGGGCCCCGCAACTGGTGCAGC
>JACMPN010000010.1 GCA_014377495.1 Candidatus Sericytochromatia bacterium | reverse complement strand
CGCCGCCCGGAATATGGGGCTGCGCCAGGCCCGGGGCGCCGTGACGATTTTGCTCGACTCGGATTTGGTTGTCCCGCCAACCTTCGTCGCCGCCCACGTCGCCGCCCTGGCCGCCGAAGAGAAAATCGGGGTCAACTCCTACGTCTACCGCACCGAAACGCCAATGGACGTCGCCAACGTCCCCTTTGGGGGGATCCACGCCGTGTTGGCCGACGTGCTGATCCCCGACCACCGGGACCGGTTCAACCTCTTTGAACGCCCTGACGCCATCGAAGAGGGCTATTTCCTGGACAGCAATGCCGTCAGCTTCCGGACCAAGGACCTGATGGCCCTGGAGGGTTTCGACGAAACCTTCATCGGCTGGGGCCACGAAGACACGGACCTGGGCTACCGCATGGGGGCCCGGGGCTTCAAGCTGCGGTTCATCAAGACGGATGCCGTGGCGTACCACCTGCATCATCCGCTCGTCGAGAACAAGGAAGCGGAACAACAGGTCAATTGGGAGCGGATGCGGCTCAAATGGCGTCTCCAACTCGATGACATCTACGTGCCCTTGGGCACGCTGCCCATCGAAATCGCCGCCATCCGCAGCGACCAACCCGGCGAACCGGTCCAGGTCCGGCTCGACCTGAAAGCCAGTCAAACCCTTCGGTTCCTGGCCCCATACGTCCAACTGGACGTCACGGACGGCATCCTGCAGGCCATCCGCTGGTGCCAATCACCGGAACGGGTGATGCCGACAGGCCAGCCGCAGCCATAGCCGACCGCCCCGGACCCGCTTAAAAAGCATCAACGCCGTGTCGCCGGCAGGGTGTCCACTGCAAAAGACCCCTTGTTACACCGGCCCCACCTTGCTACGCTCATACATAAGCATATGCTCATATGTGTGTTGACGCTGCAGTCCCGGACCAATTGCAGCGGCCACCAGATCCGAAAGCCAGACATGAAGCCCACCCACGCAGCCATTATCGCTGCCCTGATCACGCTCGCTCCCGTCGCCGCCTACGCCGATACGGCTCCCGCCACCCCGGACCTGATCGCCCAGGCCAAACCTGCGGCCAGCGATGCCCCCGCCACGGCCGCTCCCACCCGGACGACCGCCGCTGCCAGCACGCCTTTCAGCGCCCTGCAGATGGGCCAGAAGAGCGCCGGCGGCCGGAATATCACGGCCTTCGACCGTCCCGGCCAACGTGGCGTCGGCGGGTACTTTTCTCAGGAGTTCACCGCCGGGTCGGACGGCAAGATCTACTTCGACCAGCGCCAGCTCGTCATGCAGACGTCCGCCTACCTCCATGACAACCTGTTCTTCAATGCCGAGGTCGAATACGAACATGGGGCCGACACCGCCAAAGGCGGCGAGATCTCGATCGAGCAGGCCTGGGGTGAGTACAGCATCAACGACTCCCTGAACCTCCGGGCCGGGATCCTCCTGATCCCGCTGGGCCGGTTGAACGTCTTCCATGACGCTGACTACCGGGAAGCAACCACGCGGCCCTTGGCCGTCCGCCAGATCGTGCCGTCCACCTGGTTTGGGCCCGGTATCGGCGCCCGGGGCGTCTTCCTGCCGAACGACACGATGGAAATCAGCTACGAGGCCTACCTCACCCAGGGCCTGACCGACCAGATCAGTGCCGCCAACGGCCTGCGGGACGCCCGTCCGCAGATGAGCAGCGACAACAATGCCGGCAAGGCCATCAGCAGCCGGGTGGCTTTCAGCCCCTGGCTCGGCATGGAAGTCGGTGTGGGCGGCTACTTCAGCCCCTACGACACCGACTCCAGCAAGTGGCTGAGCATGGGTGCCGTGGATCTGCTCTGGCGCAACGGGCCCTTTGAACTGGTCGGTGAAGCGTCGCTGGTCAACACGCCAGGCGGCACATTCAAACAGAACAACGCCGACGTGGCGATCCCGACGATGATGGGCGGCTACTATTTGGAAGGTCACTACAGCTTCTTCCCCGAAGTGCTGCGACCGACCTTCCTCGGCAAAGGCCTGGGCTTCAATGACGCCCGTTTCACCGCCTTTGCCCGGTTCGGCCAGGTGGACACGGACTTCAGTCAACTGACCGATATGGATCGGGCTGAAGTGGTCCTCGGACTGAACTACCGTCCGGTGCCCAACACGGCGCTGAAGGTCGAATGGCAGCGGCAGATCAAGATGACCGGTGGGGCCACCGATGCCTTCATCAGTTCCCTGGCGATGGGTTTCTAAGACGATGCACTGGCTCGGCCGTCTGCTCCTCGCAGCCATCCTCCTGATCCCCGTCCCGGCGCTGGCGGACGACGTCTACACGCAGGTTTACCTGAGTGAGCCGGACGCAATCAAGGTGATATTCCCCGGGGAGACGACGGTCGAGCGGCGCACCGTGGTGCCGACGGCGGCCCAGCGCACACAGATCGAGCGCCATCTCGGGAGGCGCCTCCCGGAGGGGGGCGTGCCATTCCTGATTGGGCGCAAAGGCGGCAAAATCGACGCCTACGGCCTGATCCTCGACGAGATCGGCAAACACGACCCGATCACGTTTATCGCCTGTATCACGCCAGACCTGCGGGTGCGGGATCTGGCCGTGATGGTGTTCCGGGAACGGCGGGGCGACGGGGTTCGCCGCCGCCGTTTTCTCGCCCAGTTCCCCGGCAAAAACCTCGACGACAAGCTGATGCTGGCACAGGACATCATTCCCATTGCCGGCTCGACGATGTCTTCGGTCGCCATCACCGCCGGCGTGCGGCGGGCGTTGGCCGAAACCGGCGTCCTGATGCTCGGGAAATCCCTATGACCCGCTTCTGGCGAGTTGGACACCGATGGCTGGGGGTGCTTGCCGCCGTCGTATTGATGTCTTCGGCAATCACCGGCTGGCTGATGCTGCACGAGACCTGGCTACAGGGCCGGGACCTCAGCCAAGTCGCCGCCGATCCCAAGGAAGCCGCACACCTGTTGGCCGCCGGTCCCCAGGGCTTCTGGCGCTCGACCGACAGCGGCGCCCACTGGGCCGACGTGACCATGCCCGTGCCGACCACCGACGTCACGGCCCTGACCGCAGGAGCCCCCGGATTTGCCGTGGCCTTCCGTGACTTCGGGGTCTGGCGCTCCACTGACGGCTACATCTGGGACCGGGTCGCCGACGTCCCCGACGGCGAACGCATCAAGGGTGTCAGCTTTCTCGGCAATGACCTGGTTTACCTGACGGATGCCGCCCTCATCGTCGGCAGCGTGCGCCATGACCAGGACCGCTCCTGGCTGCGCCGCATCCATGAGTGGCACACCGGCTGGGCCCTCGGGCGTACCGGCACCCTGATCGTGGAAGCGGGCGCCATTGCCATGATCCTGCTGACGATCAGCGGGATGGTCCTCTTCATCCGCACCCGGGTCCGGCGCCGGCCGAACCGTCCCGCCCCCATGCGACAACCGCCCGTCGAGCGCCCTGTCGAAGCGGCGACCAGCATCAATTGAGCCCCATATCACCGATGAGCACACGCTGGCGACGGCGGCACCTCGCCGTCCTGGCGGCAATCGCCCTGATCCCGCTGATGTTGGGGGCCACGCCACCGAACCGACAGATGCGCTGGATCATGGGCACCTTTTGGGAGATCGACACGCCGGATGCCCCGTCACCCGTCGCAATGGCCGCCGCTTTTGACGAGATCCGCCGTCTGGACGACCTGCTCAGCCATTACAAAGCCGATTCGGCCCTGTCCAAATTGAACGCGGCCGGACAGGGCACTGTCGTGCCGGAACTGGCCGGGCTGATCGCCCGGAGCCTGGCCTACAGCCGGGAAAGCCGGGGCGCCTTTGACATCACCGTTGCCCCTCTCGTGGAAGCCTGGGGCTTCAAGGACATGGTCACCCGCCTGCCCACACCAGAGGCCCTGCGCCAGGCCCGTGCCGTCGTCGGCTGGCGCCGGGTCACGGTCAGTGGCAACGCTGTCCGCCTGGCGCCCGGTACACGCCTGGAGTTCGGGGCCATCGGCAAGGGCTATGCCCTGGACCGGGCCATGCAGGTGCTGACGAGCCACGGGATCCGGCGGGCCCGCATCGATGCCGGGGGGCAGCACCTGGTGCGGGGCACCTGGACCATCGGCATCGAGCATCCCCGGCAGGATCGGATACTGGGCCGGCTAACCATCACCGACGGTTCAGTGTCCACGGCCGGGGACGCCGACCGGTTTTTCGAGCATGCGGGCATCCGCTACAACCACCACATCGATCCCCGTACGGGCTGGGCCTCGACCGGCTACCCCTGCGTCACAGTCGTGGCCCCCACCGCCGAGTCGGCCGATGCCCTGAGCACGTTGGCGACCATCGCCGGCCCCACCGAAGCCGGACCCATCCTCAAGGCCCATAAGGCGGAAGCCCTCTGGTACGACAGCGAGGGACAACTGGTGACAACGCCCGGGTTCCGCTGGCAACGGGAACCCGATGCCAGCCCCGACCCGGCGACGGGGAACTGACTCACCAGCGGAATTGCGGCCAAACGCAAAACGACCGGGAACTTCATGGGAAACCCGTGGGGTGGCGGGTTGGGAGAGTTAGAGGGGGGGGGGAGGGGGGACCTCTGTG
>JACMPN010000096.1 GCA_014377495.1 Candidatus Sericytochromatia bacterium | reverse complement strand
GCCTGGGCGGTGGTCATCTGTGAGTCGAAGGCGGCGACGGTCCGGGCCAGCCAGTCACGCTTCGTCGGCGTGGCGCAGCGGCGGATCAGGTCTTCCGTCGTGTTGATGCCTTGGCTGCTGAGCTTGGAGAGGACCCGCAGGCCCACGTAGTCCACGGGGCGGCGGTAATCGTTGGCGATCACGTTCAGGGGCACGCCGGGCGCTGCAGCGCCTTGGCCGTAGCCGCCGTACTGGTCGGTCGGCATGCCGGGCTGCTGCGTGGTGGTCTGGTTCTGCTGGGCGGCGCCGGTGCGCTGGGAATTGGTGTAGGTCGTGGGCTGTTGCCCAACCGGCCGTGCTGCGTCAAACATGCCCTATCTCCTCCACTGTGCCACTCGGCCTGCCGTCCCCTGGACCGCTGTGCTTAAACCGTTGTCGGAAATTCGGGCGCCAGGCTTTCGTAAGACCGAGTTAACGTTACGCGAAACTTACCCTTTTTCAGGGGGACCGGCGCGACGGCCGGCGGCGTGGATGATCCCGGCCGAATGGCCTCAGCGGCGCCCTCCGGCCGATTCATGCGCCGAACCCCGGCGACATCTGCGTGTCGCCGGGGTTCGGTGAGCCAGTGGCCGTTAGACCGTCGTCACTGCGGCCATCAGCGGCTGGCAGTGGACCTGCTCGACCATGGCGGCCGTGACCTTGCGGAAGGCTTCCGCCTGCGGGCTCTGCGGCTCGGACACCGTCACCGGTGCGCCTGTGTCGCCGCCTTCGCGGATCTTGGGATCGAGGGGCACTTCGCCGAGGAAGGGCACCTTCTTGGCATCAGCCACCACCCGACCGCCGCCCCGGCTGAAGATGTTGGTCTCGGTCGTGCAGCTGGGGCAGACGAAGTAGCTCATGTTCTCGACGATACCGAGGATGGGCACCTTGGCCGTCTCGAACATCTTGAGGGTCTTCATGCCGATGCTGGCCGCCACCGGCTGCGGGGTGATGACGATGACGACGCCGGAGAGCGGGATGCTCTGGGAGAGCGACAGCGGCACGTCGCCGGTGCCGGGAGGCATGTCGATGAGCAGGTAGTCCAGCTCGCCCCAGTCGACTTCGTTGAGGAACTGCTGGATGACTCCGTGCAACATGGGACCACGCCAGATGACGGGGTCTTCCGGGTTCGGCAGCAAAAAGCCCATGCTCATCAGCTTGACGCCGTGGCGCTCCACGGGGACGAGCTTGTTGTTCAGCTGGCGGGGCCGTTCGTCAGCGCCCATCATCATCGGGATGCTGGGACCGTAGATGTCGGCATCGAGCAGCCCGACGCGAGCGCCCATCTCCGACAGGGAGATCGCCAGATTGACGCTGACGGTGGATTTGCCGACGCCGCCCTTGCCGGAGCCGATGGCGATGACGTGCTGGATGCCGGGTAGGGCGACCGGGAGGGCCTGGCCACGGGGCTTGTGCCCCCAGCCGACGTTGACGCTGGTCACACCTATCTTGGCCAGCTCGGTGAAGATCCGGTCGTGGATCTCGGCCTTCAGCGGGCATCCCGGCGTCGTCAGCATGACGGTCAGGCTGACGACCGTGTCGTCCACCTTGAGATCTTCGATCATGCCCAGCGTCACCAGGTCCTGGTTCAGCTCGGGCTCTTGCACATGGCGCAGCGCCGCCATGACCTGTTCTTGCGTTAACGTCGACATGAGGGATTCCTCACCAAAAAGCTCATCTTTAAGCATCCTGAAACGCCCGGTTTGGGGCGGCCACGTGCACAAGACACTGTACCATTGCCCGGCGCCTTTGGGCGTCGCCCGCCGGCATGAGCGCTCGCCGTGGATCCCGCCCACAGTCAGCGGATCAGGTTTAAGACGGCATCCGTGTTCGTCTGGCTGATCTGCAGGACCTTGGTCAGGGCGCTGAACAACTTCTGGGCCAGGCTCAACTCGGGCACGCTCTGGGTCATGGAAGCGTTGCTGGCTTCCAGCGATTTGTTCAGGATCGTGGTCCGGCCGGCGGTAAGGACCGTATAGCCGGTCGTCGGAAACTCGAAGACGGTGGAGCCGTATTTGGAGTAGCGCAGCCCCTGCAGTTCGTTGGGCAGGAAAATCGGGCTGGGCGG
>JACMPN010000095.1 GCA_014377495.1 Candidatus Sericytochromatia bacterium | reverse complement strand
GGTCGTTTTCCAGTTTGGCGATGTCCTGCAGGGCATGGCCGACCCGGGTCCAGAAGTAATCGATCATCCACGTGTTGCCTGTCTCGTCCAGCAGGATGTTGGCGAGGTTCAGGTGCCCGTGGATCCACCCGCACGGCACCTCTTCCGCCTCGCGACCGAGCCAGTCGGGGAGGGCGGCGTAAAATCCCGCCGGATCCTGCTGGAACAACGCCTGCACGGCCGCCACGTCCGGTGCCGCCTGAAAGGCCTTTTTCAGGGTGAGGACCACGCCGCCGTGCATCGTGGCGAACTGGTACTTGATGGCGCCCAAGGTCTCCAAGTCGGCAAACTCGGCCATGCGGGGCGAGACGGACCCGAGCCCGTTCTCGATGCTCTCGACGGCCGCCCGTTCTTTGGCAATCTTGGCGTGGGCGTCGACCTTTACGACAAAGGGGATCTCCTGCAGGCCCCGCCGGTCCACCGACTCGGTCATGAACACCTGGGAGCCTGAGAACCCGCCCGAGAGGGGCTTCAGCCGCACGGAGGCGCAGTCCCGGAAGAGGTACTCGACGAGGCGGCGTACCTCGTCACCCAGGGTGGTGTCGCCCTCCGTCGTCACGTCCGGCGCCAGGCGGCCCCGCAATGTCACGACGGCTCCATCGCGGCGGATGCCCAGCCAGGCATGGAACTCCGGGATACTGTCGATCACCGTTACGCCGAGGCCGGAGGCGAGGTGCTCCAGCGCCTCCCGGTGGTGGATGTGGCTGCTTGAGGCCGGCAGGGCGCTGCACGCGGCGATGTCGTCCAGGCCCAGGCGGCGGCTCTCGGCCCGGCCGATGTGCAGGGTGTTGGGCAGGCGCTCCCCTGCAGCGAGCGGGGCCACGAAATCAGTCTGCAGGGACACGGTCAAAAGCAGGTACGGCACAAAGGTCTTTCATGCAGGACAGTGGTGGGGCGCCACACCCTGCAACGTGCCGGCGGGTGGCGGGAGTCGGCCTCCAGTATGACAGGAAATCGCCCTGGTCCCGGATCCCGCTCCTGCATGACCGCAACCAGCCGGATCGGGCCGTGGTGGTTAGGTCGGCGGCTGTTGGGCGTCGATGATGGCAGTCTCTCGCAGGATGGATCATCATGCCCGTTCAGTCGGGCCTTGGAAAGCGAGGTGCTTCATGCGCGCCATCCTGATCACGAACCCGGCCGCCGGAAGCCCCCGACCGGATTGTTCGTCGGATGCGCTGCAGTGGCGTCTGGAAACCCTGGGCTGGGACGTCTGGCCGGCGACCTGTCCGGCCCCGGGCGAGGAACCTTCCAGTTTCAAAGAATTGCTGCAGGCGGCAGACATGGCGGTCATCGCCGGTGGCGACGGGACGATCCGCCAGGTCGTCAGTCACGTCGTGGGCACGCAGACCCGCCTGGCCATCCTGCCCTGCGGGACCGGCAACGATCTTGCCCGGTCGCTCGGGCTGCCCCTCGATCCCCTGGAAGCCATTGAGGTCGCCAATGCCGGGGTGCCCCGGGCCATCGACGTGGGGGTGGTGAACGGCGTCTATTTCATGAACGTCGTCTCGTTGGGGATCAGCGCCTCCGTCAGCCGGAATCTGGCCCAGGAGACAAAACGGCAATTCGGCCCATGGGCGTACCGCCTGGCCGCCCTGCGGGAACTTTCGCGTCGAACGCAGTTGACGATCGGGGTGACCTTCGACGGCCACACCCGCCGCCACCACGCCTATCAGGTTTCGATCGCCAACGGTGAGAGTTTTGGCGGCGGCTGGCGGGTGTCCGACTCCGCCAGCCTCGATGACCACATGCTCGACGTCGTCGTCATCGGCCCCATGACCCTGCGCGACCGCTGGGCCCGGCTGTTGACGCCCGAAGGGGGCCTGGCCGGCAACTTTGCCAGCCACGCCTATCGGACGAAGACCTGCCGGATCGACAGCGGCGAGGTGATGGTTCTGAACGTCGACGGTGACCCGATCAGCCTGGCCCCGCCGCTGACGATCGCAGTGATCCCCGGGGCCCTGCAGGTGATGGTACCGGTGACCGCTGCTGCCACGCAGGCTGCCTGAACCACCTGTCCATCGGGTCCTGTGGTCGTCTGCGTCCCCGTGAGGGATGCCTCGACCCCCAAGGCGTCGGTGCCGACGACGTCCAGGCGCCTGCGGGAAACAGGGAGTCAGACCTTGCGCTTTTGGTAGGGAAGGCCTCGGAAGTGGCCGGGATTCGGGGGCCTCGAGCTAACCGCAGATCCGCTGTCTGATTAAGCCTTCCTGAATATGGAACAAAGGCGGGGTACAGTCGGGGGCTGCCAGAACGTCCTGTTTGCGTCGTTGAAGCGGCGCATCCAGGACGTTGCAGCGGGCGCCGTCCCATTCCTAAGTAAATCCGTCAACATTGACAATGAGGCTGAGGCTTGTTACCACATAATACAGGACTAAACCGGTACGGTATGCGGGAGTGACGACGATGATCCGAATGAGTCGATTGGCGGACTACGGCAGTCTGCTGATGACCTACATGGCTCGGCAGCCTTTTCAGGCTGTCCACACCGCTGCGGATCTGGCGGCGGCTACCCACCTGCCTGTCCCCACCGTGAGCAAGATCCTCAAACTCCTCAGCAAGGCCCACATCGTCGCCTCTCACCGGGGCGCCAAAGGCGGTTACAGTCTGGCCCGTGAGGCACAGGCGATTTCGCTGGTGTCGATCATCGTGGCGCTGGAGGGTGGCCCTTTTGCCCTGACCGAGTGCAGTACCGTCACCGATCATCAATGTGAACTCGAAACCGAATGCCTGGTGCGCCATCAGTGGCAGACCATCAACCAGGCTGTCTACCAAGCGTTGGGCAATATCACGCTACATGAAATGGCTTATCCCCGTCGGCGCTTCGACGCAGTCGAGACAACCTCGGCTCTGAACGAAGCGGTAGCGGGTGGGAGGATCCGATGAGCAGCACACAGACCGTCCAGGACCTGGCAGACCAACAATATAAGTACGGCTTCGTCACTGACATCGAGTCCGACGACATCCCCCGTGGGTTGAGCGAAGACGTCGTGCGCCTGATCTCGGCCAAGAAGAACGAGCCCGAGTTCATGCTCGAGTGGCGCCTCAAGGCGTACCGCCAGTGGCTGAAGATGACCGAGCCCGTCTGGGCCAAGGTCAATTATCCCAAGATCAACTACCAGGACATCATTTACTACTCGGCGCCTAAGTCCAAGACCGACGGCCCCAAGAGCCTCGACGAGGTCGATCCCGAACTGCTGCGGACCTACGAAAAGCTGGGCATCCCCCTGCTGGAACAGGCCATGCTGGCCGGCGTCGTCGCCGTGGATGCCGTCTTTGACAGCGTCTCAGTGGCCACGACCTTCAAGAGCAAGCTTGCCGAAGTGGGCATCATCTTCTGTTCCTTTTCCGAAGCGGTCCAGGAGCATCCGGAACTGATCAAGCAGTACCTCGGCTCCGTCGTCCCGTATTCCGACAATTACTTCGCTGCCCTCGACGCCGCTGTCTTTTCGGATGGCAGCTTCGTCTACATCCCCAAGGGCGTGCGGTGCCCGATGGAGCTGTCCACCTACTTCCGCATCAATGCGGCGAACACCGGACAGTTCGAGCGGACGCTGATCGTCGCCGACGCCGGTGCCTTCGTCAGCTACCTCGAGGGCTGCACGGCACCGATGCGGGACGAAAACCAGCTGCACGCTGCCGTGGTCGAGCTGGTCGCCATGGAAAACGCCACCATCAAATACGCCACCGTCCAAAACTGGTACCCCGGCGACAAAGAAGGCAAGGGCGGCATCTACAACTTCGTCACCAAGCGGGGCATCTGCAAAGGCGCTAACGCCAAGATCTCCTGGACGCAGGTCGAAACCGGCTCGGCGATCACCTGGAAGTACCCCAGCTGCATCCTCCAGGGTGACAACTCCGTCGGCGAGTTCTATTCGGTCGCTTTGACGAACAACTACCAGCAGGCCGACACCGGCACCAAGATGATCCATATCGGCAAAAACACCCGGAGCACGATCATCTCCAAGGGCATCTCCGCCGGCCACGGCCAGAATACCTACCGCGGCATGGTCAAGATCCTGAAAGGCGCCACCGGCGCCCGCAATTACACCCAGTGCGACTCGTTGCTGCTGGGCGACAAGTGCGGGGCGCACACAGTGCCTTACATTGAAGTGAAAAATCCCACCGCCCAAGTCGAGCACGAAGCCTCGACCTCCAAGATCAGTGAAGACCAGCTCTTCTATTGCCAGCAGCGTGGTCTGGCCCTGGAAGACGCCGTTTCCCTGATCGTCAATGGTTTTTGCAAGGCAGTCTTCAAAGAACTGCCGATGGAGTTTGCGGTGGAAGCCCAAAAACTCCTGGATGTCAGTTTGGAAGGCAGCGTCGGCTAGACGCCCCGTTTAGGAGTGGAAGTGATCTTATGTTGACCATTCGCAATCTGCACGCCAGTGTGGACAATAAGCCCATCCTGCGGGGCATCGACCTCACCATCAACGCCGGTGAAGTCCACGCCGTGATGGGGCCCAACGGCTCTGGCAAGAGCACCTTGGCCAGCGCCCTCGCCGGCCGGGACGGCTACGAAGTCACTGAGGGCGAAGTCCTTTTCGAGGGCCAGAACCTTTTGGAGATGGCGCCGGAGATCCGGGCCCGCCAAGGCTTTTTCCTGGCCTTCCAGTACCCCGTCGAGATCCCCGGTGTGAGCAACGCTTACTACCTCAAGGCGGCCCTCAACGCCCGCCGCAAGCACCTCGGCCAGCCCGAGCTGGATGCGATGGACTTTCTGGCCCTCGCCAAGGACAAGATGGCGCTGCTCCAACTGGACAAGAGTCTCTTCCAGCGCTCGGTGAACGAGGGGTTCTCCGGCGGTGAAAAGAGGCGCAACGAGATCTTCCAGCTGGCCATGCTGGAGCCCAAGCTGGCCGTGCTCGACGAGATCGACTCCGGTCTGGACATCGACGCCCTGCGCGTCGTCGCCGAAGGCGTCAATGCCTCCCGAGCCGCTGATCGCAGCTTCCTGCTGATCACCCACTACCAGCGGCTGCTCGACTACATCGTCCCCGACAAGGTACACGTGTTGCTCAACGGCCGCATCGTCACCACCGGCGACAAGGACCTGGCGAAGGACCTCGAGGAAAAGGGCTACGGCTGGATCGAGGAACAGTTCGGCAAGGCGATGCCCGTCGGTGCGGCCGGGAGGGTCTGATCATGGCTATCCTTGCACCCACGAAGGACCTTGCCGGTTCCTTGCACGATCACTTCACCCACCTCGCCCATCAGGGCGGTGTGGACCAGCAGGGCGGACCCGACTGGTTGCGGGACCTGCGGCTGCACGCCCTGGCTCGTTTCGTCGAGCTGGGCTGGCCGACCCGCAAGCTCGAGGACTGGAAGTACACGGCCCTGACCGTGCTCGGAGGTCTGCCCCTTCTGCCGGTGATGGCGGCGACGGCGGCGCCCATCGAGTCGCTGACGACGGTGCTCTTCCCTTTCATCGACCCCGTGGGATTGCGGATCGTCCTCGTCGACGGGTTCTTCGTCCCCGAGCTGTCGCACTTGGACGCCCTGCCTGATGGGCTCGTCGTCCGGTCGCTGGCCGCCGTGCTGGCCGAGCAGCCCGAGCTGGTCCGGTCCACCCTGGCCCAGCATGCGGACTACGTCGGCTCGGCCATGGTCGCCCTGAACACCGCTGACCTGCAGGACGGCGTCGTCATCCACGTGGCCAAGGACACGGTCATCAAAGCCCCGCTGTACATCGTCTCGTTGACGACGGGGGCCACCTTGGCCCAGCCCCGGATCCTCGTCGTCACCGATCGCCACAGCGAACTGACCCTCGTCGAGTCCCACGTGGCCCTCGGTGAGGCCCCCTCGCTGAGCAACGGCGTCACTGAGATCGTCGTCGGCGACAACGCCGTCGTCGAGCACTACAAGCTGACGAGCGACAAGACCGAGGCCCGTCACGTGGCCACGATCCAGACCCATCAGCTGGCCCACAGCCGCTATGTGTCGCACGCCGTCAGCCTGGGTGGTTCGCTGGTCCGCAACGACCTGCTGGTCACGCTCGCAGCCGAGGGCAGCACCTGTACGCTGAACGGCCTCTATGTCGGCGCCCACAACAGCCGGCTCGACACCCGCAGCGTCATCGATCATGCCAAGCCGCATTGCACCAGCGTGGAGCTCTACAAGGGCATTCTCGACGGTCATGCCGTCGGCACGTTCAGCGGCAAGGTCATCGTCCGGCCCCAGGCCCAGAAGACCGATGCCAATCAGCGCAACAACAACCTGCTGCTCTCGCAGGACGCTGTCGCCAACACCAAGCCGCAACTGGAGATCGATGCCGACGACGTCAAGTGCGCCCATGGGGCCACCGTCGGCCAGATCGACGCCGACGCCCTCTTCTATCTGCAATCCCGCGGCATCGATGCCGCCGAAGCCCGCGGCCTGATGACCGTGGCCTTTGCCGGCGAAGTGTCCGACCAGTTCACCCTCCTGCCCCTGCGGGAAGAGCTGAACCAGTGGCTTTTCGCCCATTTGACGCACCAGGCCGCCACCATGGACAAGGAGGCATTATGAGCACCATCACCGAGTCGCCGGCGACGGTCACGTCGCTAGCCCTGCTCGATATCCCCGCCATCCGGGCCCAGTTCCCGATCCTCGGCGAGATGATCCACGGCAAGCCGCTGGTCTATCTCGACAATGCCGCCACGACCCAAAAGCCGCTGGCCGTCATCGAGGCGATGAACCGGTACTACTTGCACACGAACGCCAACGTCCACCGTGGCGTCCACACGCTGAGCCAGCGGGCAACCACCGAGTTCGAGAACGCCCGCCGCAAGGTGCAGCACTTCATCAACGCCGCCAAACCCGAAGAGGTGATCTTCGTCCGCGGCTGTACCGAGGCGATCAACCTCGTGGCCAGCAGCTACGGCACCAAGTTCATCAAAACCGGCGACGAGATCGTCATTTCGTACCTGGAGCACCATTCCAACATCGTCCCGTGGCAGATGCTCTGCGAGCGGACGGGCGCCCTGCTCAAGGTCATCCCGATGAACGATGCCGGCGAGCTGGACATGGCCGCCTATGAGGCGCTGTTGTCCGATCGGACCAAGCTCGTTTCCGTCGTCCACGTCTCCAACGCCCTGGGCACGATCAACCCCGTGGCCACGATCATTGAGCTGGCCCACCGGCATGGGGCCGTCGTCCTCATCGACGGCGCTCAGGCCGTGCCGCACACGGGCGTCGACGTGCAGGCCCTGGATGCGGATTTCTACACGTTCAGCAGCCACAAGATGTACGGCCCGACCGGCATCGGCGTGCTGTACGGCAAAAAGGCCCTCCTGGAGAGCATGCCGCCCGTCCAGGGTGGTGGGGACATGATCCTCAGCGTCACGTTCGAAAAGACGACGTACAACAAGCTGCCCTACAAGCTGGAAGCCGGTACGCCCGCCATCGCCGAGGCCATCGGCCTGGGTGCGGCGGTCGACTACCTGCAGGGGATCGGCATGGCCGCCATCGCCGCTTATGAGGCGGACCTGCTGGCCTATGGCACCGAGGTGCTTTCCCAGATCCCCGGCGTGCGGCTGATCGGCACGGCGAAGGAAAAAGCGGGTGTGCTGTCCTTCGTCATCGAAAACATCCACCCCCATGACATTGGCACGATCCTCGACCATGACGGTCTGGCCGTGCGGGCGGGTCACCACTGCGCCCAACCGGTGATGGACCGGCTGAAGGTCCCGGCGACGGCACGGGCGTCCTTCGCGTTTTACAATACCCGGGAGGAAATTGATGCCCTGGCAGCAGGGATCCGCCGGGTCATCGAGGTGTTCGGCTAAATGTCAGACCTGCGGGATCTCTACTAGGAAGTCATCCTGGACCACAGCAAAAAACCGCGAAACTTCGGCAAGGTCGAAGATTCGAACCGCTCGGCCCAAGGCCACAACCCGTTGTGTGGGGACCGGTTGAACCTCACCCTCTTGCTCGATGAGCAGGACCGGATCAGCGATATCCGCTTCGAAGGGGACGGCTGCGCCATCTCCAAGGCCTCGGCCTCGATGATGACTGAAAGCGTCAAG
The DNA here is from genome assembly GCA_014377495.1 of Candidatus Sericytochromatia bacterium. Taxonomy (GTDB): domain Bacteria; phylum Cyanobacteriota; class Sericytochromatia; order JACMPN01; family JACMPN01; genus JACMPN01. The sequence continues at coordinate 1,913 of JACMPN010000095.1, read as the reverse complement.
GGCCGCCCGGTCGCCGAAGTCGATGCCCTGTTCACCCGCATGCACGACATGCTCACGGGTGAAGGGGACTCCCACGCCGAGGGACCATCTCTGGGCAAGCTCGAAGTTTTTGCCGGCGTGCATGAGTACCCTGCCCGGGTGAAGTGCGCCAGTCTGGCGTGGCACACCCTCGAAGCAGCCCTGCATCATCCCGCCGAACCCGTGACCACGGAATAGGAGCCTCACTGTGACAATCATTGTATCCGCCAAGCCCGAACTCGAGACGCCGGTGATCGACGTGATCAAGACGATTTTCGACCCGGAGATTCCGGTCAACATTTACGAACTGGGCCTGATCTATACCCTGGACACGACGTCAAGGTGACCATGACGCTGACCTCGCCGGCGTGTCCGGTGGCCGGCACCCTGCCCGGTGAGGTCGAGACCAAGATCAAGGGCGTCCCCGGCGTGAACGGCGCCACGGTCGAACTCGTCTGGGATCCGACCTGGTCGAAGGACCTGATGACGGATGCGGCTAAATTACAACTGAACATGTTTTAAGGGCAGGAGCAATTACCGTGGCGATTCAACAACTGACCCCGACCCAGGCCAATGACGTTCTCAAGGCGACACCGGATGCGGCGTTCGTCGACGTCCGCAGCCAGGGTGAGTTCGCCGCCGGTCACCCCGCCGGGGCGATCAACGTGCCCTACATCTTTATGGATCAGGCCACGGGCGCCCGGGAGCAGAACGCTGATTTCGTCACGATCGTGCAAGCCCTCATCCCCAAGGACAAGACGGTCGTCATCAGCTGCCTGTCGGGCGGACGCTCCAATGCGGCTGCCGAACTGATGGCCCAGGCCGGCTATGACACACTGGTCAATGTCCAGGGCGGTTGGGGCGGCAGTGGCGGCGTGCCGGGATGGCAAGCTTCCGGTCTGCCCACCAGCCAGGAAACTGGTGAAGGCGTCGGTTACGACTCCGTGAAGGCCAAAGCCGGACTCTAAACCCTCCGGTCTCGTCAGCCCTTGCCGGTGCTTTTGACCGGTGGGAGCTGCGGCGGTGCAGCCACAACCTCGAACGTCTCGGCGTCACCCTCGATGAAGCGGACGAGGGCATTGCCTTCTGCGATTAGGGCTGTGACCACCTTTGGGGGCAACGCCTCAAAAGGTGTGAAGACGAGTGTCGCCGCCCGTTTGACCCGCTCGACCTTTCAGCGTTGTTACTGACATGCAGGGACGTCCGATCAGCCCAGATGCGCCCAGACGGACTTGGTCTCCGTGTAGAGCTCCAGGGCGTGCTGGCCCATCTCCCGGCCATGGCCGCTCTGCTTGTAGCCGCCGAAGGGCGAAGCCGAGTCGAATCCGTTCCACATGTTCAGCCAGACACTGCCGGCCTTGATCCGTTTGGCCATGCGCAGGGCCCGATTGAGGTCCTTCGTCCAGACCGCTGACACGAGCCCGAAAATGCTGTCGTTGGCCAATTCGATGGCATGTGCCTCGTCCCGGAAGGGCAGGACCGCCAACACTGGGCCAAAGATCTCCTCTTGGGCGATGCGCATCCCCGGTTTGACGCCCGTGAAAATCGTCGGCTCCATGAAATGGCCCTTTGCCAGGTCGCCGTCGATGAGGCGGTGCCCGCCAGTGGCCAGCTCGGCGCCTTCGGTGATGCCGGCATCGACATAGCCGAGGATGATTTCCAACTGGCGGGCCGATATTTGTGAACCCATGTCGGTGCTGGTATCAAGGGGATTGCCGACCCGCATGGCTTCGGCCTTGGCGACCAGGCGGGCGACGAACTCGTCGTGGATGCTGGCTTCGACGAGCAGGCGGCTGCCCGCGGAGCAGACTTCGCCCTTGTTGTCGAAGATAGCGATGTAGGCGCCACTGAGGGCCCCATCGAGGTCGGCGTCGGCAAAAACAATGTTCGGGCTC
>JACMPN010000094.1 GCA_014377495.1 Candidatus Sericytochromatia bacterium | reverse complement strand
CCATGGCCAAGGCCCTGCACGGGGTGGCCCAGGCACTGTCGGGTCTTGGTCAAACGGTGGCTGCCGGGGCGGCGATCGCCGAGGGGCAGGCGATATGCCGGCAGGCCGGTATCCCCAGTCTGCAGCAGGTGGTGTCGCAGGCGCCGGTCTCGACGGCGGTGGCCGCCGTGCGGTGTCTAGGGTCGCTGCGGTTGACCCGCAGTCCGGACGGCTCGCCGCTGGTGGTGCCGGGACGCCTGCCCCGGCTGCTGCTGGCGCTGTTACTGTTGAATCCGGCCGGGCTGAGCCGGGAAACCATTGCCCTGCGCCTCTATGCGGACAAAGAAGTGGCCAGGAGCACCGTGCCGATGCTGGTCAACCGGCTGCGGAGCGCCTTGAGCGGCCTGTTGACCCCGCACACCTACGGCGACGTCGTCCTCTTCGAGCAGGGCCTGTACCGGCTGAATCCGGCCGTGCGCTGGCAATGCGATCTGCAGGCGTTTGACGAGGCCTGGGCCGATGCCGCCCGCACGGCCGCCGATGAGCGGAAAGAAGTCGCCTACCGGCGGATGGTGGCCCTCTACACGGGCCCGGTCTTTTCAGATCGGGACAATCTGCCCTGGCTGCAACTGTTGCGGGAGCGGGCCCGGCAGCGCTGGCAGACGGCCTACCGCTGGCTACAGCAGCGGGCCCTGACGACGGGGGCCTGGGCTGAGGCGATTGCCCTGGCGGAAGCGAACCTGCAACTCGACCCCCTGGCCGAGGCGGCACACCAGACGGTGATCCAGGCCCTGTTGGCGACGGACCGCAACCCCGAGGCCCGGCAACATTATCAGGTGATGCTGGCCCTCCTCCGACAGGCGCATGATCTCGCGCCTTCGGCTGCCATGACCGCCCTTTGGGCGGCGACCGCCGAGTGGTGAAGGCGACTGCTGATTGCCTGGCGCCGTCGGAACCACCGGGGGACGTCCGGAAGACCGGGTCCACGCAATCTGTCAAGTCCCGCCCGTCCGGCGGAAGCCTGTCGGGACGGGCCGGGCAGGTCTGTTGGTGGCAGTTTTGGCGATGCGCCGCGGCTTGACTGGGCCGGCGGATCGACGGAGGCTGAACGGGACCGAAGAAAAGGGCCGCACAGCGGTTCCGGCAGAGACGGTCCGTCTCACCCCGTGATCAGATCGTGTGCCGCATGTACCGTGTGATTGAAAACCAGCATTTGGCCAACCTCCGGCAAATCGCCGGGCCGGTGCTGCTGATCTGCGAGGAGGACCGGCCGGCGATCCTGCGGCACCTGCTCGCTCAAGTCACGTTGTTGCGGGGCGGCACCGAACCGATCGAGGCCCTTGGCACCGGTCCCGAGGCGCTCTCTGATTCCAGGCTGGGCCAACCGGCCGGCTGGGTGGTGCCCGTCCGGGTCGTGCGCAGCCGGTTTTGCCGGGGCGAGGACTGGGGGTCACGCACCTCCCGCTGGCTCGGGACCAAAACCACATCACTCGCCGATTGGCTGAACAACTGGCTCGGGGCCCGTGTGGAACTGGTCTGCGAGGCGCCGATCGCGGTCGGGTCCACCCGGACCTGGACGGAGGCGGCGGCGGTCGCCCGGAGCGTGCTCCGGCACGTGCCGGCGCCGTTCGCTGCCGTCCCCCGCTTCCCGCCCGGCGAGCGGATCTGGCCGTCCGTGCAGGAGACCCTCGATCCCGTCCCCCCGGAAGCCAGACACTGGCTGCGTCGCATGGCGACCGACTACGACGTCCGGGCGGCGCGGATTTTGCGGGCTGTGGTCCTGTATCTGGGCCAGTATTTCTTTCGTGGCATCTGGGTTTACGGGGTGGCCGGGATCGAAAACCTGCCGCCGGGCGCCCGGTTGGTCTATCTGCCCTGCCACCGCAGCCACTTCGACTACATGGTGCTGCCCTATGCCCTGAATGAGCTGGGCCAGACCTGTCCTGTCTTTGCGGCCGGCGATAACCTGAACTTCTTTCCGGCCGGGCCGATCATCAAGCATTCCTTCGCCTTCTTCATCCGCCGCACCTTCGGCTCGGACACGGCGTATCGCAATGTCTGCGCCAGTTACCTGGGGGCGCTGCTGAAGCACGACGTACCCATGGCCTTTTTTCCGGAAGGCGGTCGCTCCCGGGACGGCCGGATGCGCTCGCCGAAGATCGGCATGTTGCATATGGTGCGGGAGCAGGCGGCACACCACTGCGATGATGACGCCCCGATCTACGTCGTGCCGATGCACGTGGCCTACGAGCGGTGCCCCGACGGCAAGAGTCTGGCCCGCCAGTCCCTGGGT
>JACMPN010000093.1 GCA_014377495.1 Candidatus Sericytochromatia bacterium | reverse complement strand
TGCCGGTCAGTTCGAGGGCCCTCCGGTCATGCAGGGCGGCCAATCGGGCCAGGTCGTCGGGCCGACCGGGGCGCAGGGCCCCGTGTCTGGGGGCGACTGGCAGGTCTGCCGGCGGGACGACCAGCGTCGTCACGGGTCCTGCCGCAACGAACCCGTGGCCGGTCAGGGCCCCACAGTCGGTCTCATCCGCCCGCAGGAGGGCCCGGTCCTGGGCCACGGCCCATTGGCGGGCCGCATCGACGGCCGCCATGAGCAGCAGCGAGCGCGACGCCCCCGGTTGCAGGACCAGCAGGACGATGTCAGCGCTGGGGATCCACTGGCCGGCGAGACTGACGGCGGCTGCGGCCAGCGTCAGCACACCCAGCAGCCGGCCGTCATCGCTCAAGCCAATCAGGGTGTGTTCCGGCTGCCGCAACCAGGCTTCCCACTGGGGTGGCGACTGCTCCGGCCGGACCATGGCCACGAAGGCTGCGGCCATCGCCACCTGCGACGGCGGCAGCGGCGCCACACTCACCTTGTTCATCATCGGCCGGGGCCCTGCCGGCACTGGGACGGATCGGCTGCCCTCACAGAGTCTGCCCCCCATCGACGTGCAGCACGTGACCGGTGATATAGGCCGCATCGGCAGAGGCAAGGAAAAGACAGGCCCTGGCCACATCCTCGACCGTTCCCAGCCGGCCGAGCGGGATGCGCCCGAGCCAGCCCGTCACCGTCTCGGGCGGCTCCGCCGCCACCATGTCGGTGGCGATGCTGCCCGGGGCAACGGCGTTGACGGTGATCCCCAGGGGGCCCAGCTCGCGGGCCCAGGTCTGCGTCATGGCGATGACCCCGGCCTTGGCGGCGGCGTAATTCGTCTGCCCGATGTTGCCGTGGATGCCGGCGAGGCTGGTCAGGTTGATGATCCTGCCGCTGCGTTGGGCACTCAGGGCAGGCAACACAGCCTGGGCGCAGGTCATCACGGCTTTGAGGTTGACGGCCATGACCCGGTCCCACTGGGGTTCCGTCAGTCTGGCCAGCGTGGCGTCCCGGGTGATCCCGGCGTTGTTGATCAGGACGTCGATCCGTCCCCAGGCGGCGAGGACCTCCTGGACCATGGCGGTGAACTGCTCGCGCCGGGTGACGTCCACCGGCCATCCCCGGACGGTCCCGCCGGCAGCCGTGATCACCCCCACCGTGTCCGCCAACCGGTCGGCATCACAGTCGCACAGCGCCAGCCGCCCCCCCTCCTCGGCCATGGCCAGGGCCGTCGCCCGGCCGATCCCCCGGCCGGCGCCGGTGACGATTCCCACCGTATCTTGAAATCGCATCATGGCCTCCGCCCCCGCTAAATGTGCAGGTCCCTGCGGCCACGTAAACACTCGGCCTGCCGACCGTCGGCCCGACACCGATCGAGGAACCGGTCCATCTCGACCATAATCGGTGATCCCGGCTCATACTCGATGCCGGTGACGTGGACGAGCCACGGCTCCAGCCCCATGGCGTAGACGTAGACCTGGCGCGGCTGGAGGGCCGTGACGACGCCCGCCGCCCGGTCGTCGTCCATGCTGGTCAGGCGGCGCACCTGGTCGTCCCGCCGGGCGATGCCCCGCAGCAGCAATGGCCGGTACAGCCAGGTGCCCGGGGCGCCGTCCCCCATGCCCAGGAACAGGGCGTCGACTTCGCCGATGGCGGCCCGCAGATGCTCGTAGAGCCGGACGTCGAGGTTACGGGAGTCGGCGAGTACGACGACGGTCTTGCCAAGGAGCTGCACCCCGTAGCCAACTTTGCAGCTGATCGGCAGATCGGCGTGTTCACCGAGGAAGGGCAGCGCCGTGATCTGGCCGCCGGCGACGGGCACCGCCTCCATTTCATCGAGGTCGCGCACGCTGCCGAAGCCCAACGTCGTCAGCATCAGCTTGAGGGACGGATCAAAGAGGCCGCCGGTCTGGGCTTTGGGGACGATCACCTGACCGATACGGTGTCGCAGAGGCAGCAGGGTTTCGAGGTTGCAGTGATCGGCATGGGCATGGGTGATCAGCACGTAGTCGATGTGGGCGGGCAGGTCCTGGAAACGGAAGCGGTGGACCGCCCCCTCACTGGCGCCGGTCGGGACCATCGGATCGATGAGGATGCTGACGTCGGCCGTCTCGATCAGCAGGCAGGCATGGCCGAAAAAGCGGACCCGCATCCCCGGCCCGGTGAATGGCGCCGTGGGGACGGGCGGGGTCTCGGTCAAAAAGGACCTGAGCAGGGCCGTGTCAGCGGCAGGAACGCCCAGGGCCGTGCGCAGGGCCGCCAGGGCCACCGGCCGATGGAACGCCTGGCCGACCACGTCGATCCCGGGCGAGGCAAAGGGCAGCGGGGCGATGAGGCGGTCGGGCCCGTCCAGGCGGGGCGTGGCCAGGATGAAGGGCCGGGGCCGTTCGCCCTGCAGCGAGATCGACAGCGCCTGACCGGCGGTCGAGTAGTAGGGACTGCGGTAAAGCAGGCCTTCGAGCAGCCGGAAGCCGGCATGGTGATTCATGTCGAAAGTCAGCTCGACGAAGCCCCGCAGGGGGGCCGGGACGTCGGCATAATGGCTTTCCATGGTGCCGCCCTGCACCTC
>JACMPN010000092.1 GCA_014377495.1 Candidatus Sericytochromatia bacterium | reverse complement strand
CGTGAAGGTCACGGCCAGCCCGGTCCCGGCCAGCAACAAGTACCGGGAAATCATCTGGATCGGCAACGAACCGCTCTCCGCCCGTCAGATCGAGGAATCACTTTATCGGACGCTGGAGAAAACCCTCTGAAGCAGCAGCGCGTTCCAAATGAATCAAAAATCTGGGTTCCCCCGGCACATGGAACCTTAATGAGGGGGGCCGAACGCACCGTTTGGCGCTCAGGCAATTCGCCTCTAAGTCTCACCAGGTGAGGGAGCGGGGCTCCGGCGACGGGGCAGGCTCATAGAGCCAGGGTCGGCGATCCTGCCGACCGAGGATCGCCGCCGGGTCGACCGGCAGGCGTGCCGCCAATGCCACCAGGCGGGTCATCTGTTCCAATGTCAGCTCTGGCACCGGCAGGTTCCCGCCGGACTGGCCCGACCGCTTGGATAGCTTGGCCAACGCCCCAGGCGATAGCTGTTCCGCCTGATTCAGCAGGCGGTCCACATCGCCGGCCGACAGTGACGGCATGGCGGAGGGCATTGCTGCTTTCGGCGGGATCTCGCCGTTCAGATCAGGCATGCCCGTTTGGCCGGACGGGCGGCCTGGGTCGTTGATGCCGTTTTTTGCGCCGGACATGGACGCCTGCAGCCCAGATGGCAGTGCCCGCAGCGCCGACGCCCAACCGGCCGGAACGGCTGGCACCGCCGACGGTGCTGCCCCAGGCGGCCCCCCAGGCGGCCCCCCAGGCGGCCCCCCTGGTACCGTTCCCGGTGCCGGTTTGCCAGCTGAAGCATTGCGGACACTTTGTCCGCCGGTTTGCTTGCCGGCCAAACCGGCCAAAGGAGAGGCGGCTGTGCGTTGCCGCAACGCTGCCAGATTGTCGAGAGTCCAGCGGTCCGCCGGGTCCAGGCGATGCGCCTGCGCCATGGCGGCCAGCGCCTCCGGCGTGCGACCCGGTATCGTGGCCAGCAGGGTGCCGAGGTTGTACCATGCCGGTTGCCAGTTGGGATCCAGCGTCGTGGCCCGTTGCCAGGCGATCACAGCGCCGTCGGTGTCACCGGCGGCCACAGCCCGGCAGCCCGCATTGTAGGCATCCCTGGCCGGTGTCGGCCGTTGTGGCCAGGCCCAGGGCGCATCGGCGGTGGCGCCCGACATGCCCACGACGAGCAGCAGGACCGCCGCATGACGCATCCGCCACACGGCATACCGCTGGATCCACCGGTAGGGAAGCCGCTCCCAATGCAGGCGGTAGCGACCGCGCATGACCAGGACGGTTTCCAGGACCAACAGGAGGAGGCAGGCCTGCAGCCAGAGGCGGTTCGTCTGCGACGTTGCCGCCTGCAGGGCATCCAGCGCCGCCGGTGTCACGGCCGTGCCCCACACGCTCTGGCCGTGGCACAGGGTCGCAAGGGCGGCCGGATCGGGTCGCGACAGCGGACGCAGCGTCTCACCGGCCAACAGGGGAACCGGCGCCGGCTTGCCGAGGCCCCAGCCAAACACCGCAGGCGCCTCAATCGCCGTTCCAGTCAGCCGGTCCCATTCCCCGTCGCTGATCACCAGGGCTGAATCGCCGTAGCCACGCAGCCGGGCGTAAAGCGCCAGGGCTGACTGGGGATTGCTGCCGAGACGATCGAGGACAGGTGTCAACGCCCTCAGGGTCTGGATGACGCTGGCCCGGTCATTGGTGGGCGGCACAGCCACAACGGCGTCCCGTTGGAACACCATGACGGCCACAGGACGCGAGGTGGCGCCCACATAGGCCTGCAGCACCGGCTGAAACTGTTGCCAGCGGGTATGGCCGTCCGCATCGGTTGCCGCAAGGGAGCGCGAACGGTCGATCATCAGCCAGAGGGTGCCGGACGGCGCCGTCTGCCAACGGGCGATCGTCAATGCCAGCAGCACCATGGCGACGACACCGATCGTCTGAGCGCCGTAACGGTGCACGGGCCGCCAACCGAGCCGGTCGAGGGCCCCGTGACGGAACCAGAGGCCGACGGCCCGCATCCGCCGCCATTCACCCCACCAGGCAATGGCGGCCAGGAGGAGAGCCACCAGCCAGGGCCATGCCGCAAGCACTTCAGGCGTGACCGGGACCGTCATGGACCGACCACCTGCCAGCGGCCATGCCGCCACAGCCAGTTTGCGACCAAGGTCACCAGGGCGGCGATCAGGCAGGGAAAAGCCAGGGAAAACGGATCACTGGACCGTTCGACATCCCGGCTCACCGACGCCAGTTGGTACGCCAGTGCCCCCGCCCCGTCCGGATCGTCAACGGTCGTCGAGAATGCCGGGGGCACGGCGAGCGGGGCCGGTCCCACCGGACCGGAGGACATGAGGGCCAACGGCTGCTTGCGGCCCGTCATGGCCGCTTGTGCCGCCTGCCAGCCCCGACCGCCGATCGGCCCGCCGATGACGACGATCCAGCTACCCTCTGGCGCTTTGGCGCTCGCCATCAGGACGGCTTTGGCCACGTCCTCCCCGGCCAGCGGCCGGGGAGGGACCGCTGGCCAGAGGCCGAGCCCATAGGCGGACCGTTCGGTCAAAGGGACGACGAGTCGCGGGTTCCGCCGGTCGGCGGTGACCAGGAGGAATTCCCGCCCCACACTGCGGTCGAGCCACTCGTCGAACCGTTTGCCGCCCAAGCGGGCGCTAGCCTCATCGGGGCCGGGGGCAGCGACGACGGCGACAGCCGGCATGACCTGGCGGGCATCGCTGCCTGACCAGAGCGGCTCGGACAGGGCGAGGATGAGCAGCAGGAGGGCCAGACCGTGGGCCGAGAGCCATGGCAGGATGGCCGGCAACCGCCAAAGGCCACGGTTACCGAGGTGGGCAACGGGCAGCGCTGCCTCGACGGTGGGTCTGGCCAGCCGGTCCAGGAGCGGGACCAGGGCCCAGGCCAGGAGCAGCAGCAACCACCAGGGATGTCCAACGCTCATGGCCACCCCCGGCGTGCTGTCGCCAGATCGGAGCGGTGGTCGTCCTGTCGGCCGGGGTATCCCCCATAGGTCGCCCATTCCCAGTGGCGCTGCAACGCAGCCCAATCGCCGCCGGCATCCCGTCCGGTCGCGATGGCCAGCAAGCGCGCCACGTCTTCGTTGCCGCCAAGTCCGGTGCCGTGGCGCTGGCAGAGACACTGGCCCAGACGGGGATACCAGTCCGGTTGGCCCAGGGTATCGGACAGGGCCACCCAGTCCGCGGCATCGGTAGGCGCGCCGGATTGGCGGCCGGAGGTCCGGCGGTGCCACCACCAGGCAACCAGGCCGATGGCGACGATGACCAATAGCAGTGCAACGGCGATGGGATCGATCCCGGCGGGTTCCGCAACAGGTGTCCCGGTGCCCGGTCGGGTCGCCGCCGACGGCACGGTCACGGCCGGCCGCAAGCCATGGGGCAGCGCTGACTCAGCCACGGCCGGCAACCTGCGGGACGGTCATCGGGCCACCCGTTGTTGCAGGACCCGTTGCACGACCGGGAGCCAGGGCTGGTCGGTGTGGATCACGGCATGGGCCGCACCAACCGAGTGACAGCGACTGGCCACTTCGGCCCGCCATTGGGCGCTGAGCTTCGCCGCTCGGAGGGCCGCGGCCGGGGAGATGCGGTAGACGCCACTGAGGCCCGTTTCCGGGTCGACGAGGGCGGTCAGGCCGGTGGCAGGCAACCGGCGGTCGAGTGGATCGACCAGTTGCAGGGTCACCAGGTCACTCTGGCGGGTGATGCGGGCAAGGAACCGCGTCCAGTCGCCTTCCGGAAAGTCGCTGAGCAGGACGACCAGGCTTCGCCCCTTGAGTTGCCGGCGAAACCCTTCCAATACGTGGGGCAGATTGCCGCTGCCGTCCGGCGGACGGACACCGGCAAAGTCGCTCCAGCCACGGCGCCACGTGTCCTGGCTGGGACGTGGCGACCGGGACTGTTCCAGGCGCTTGCCTCCCCAGGCAAAGCCCCAGCGGTCACCGGCCTGGATCACGCAGTGTCCCAGGGAGAGGGCGATCTCGGCGGCGACGTCGATCTTGCGGCGGGCATGACTGCCCCAGAACATCGCCCCGCTCGTGTCGAGCAGAGTCCAGACGGGGTAATTCCGCTCATCCTCCAGTTCCCGGACGATGGGCTCGGCCAGCCGGGCGGAGGCTGCCCAGTGCAGGCGGCGGGGGTCGTCGCCGGGCTGATAGGGCCGGAACTGCCGCAGGGTCTGGCCTTCCGGTTGGGCATGGCGTCGGTAGCTGCCGGCGAGGGCGGCGCCCTGCCGTTGCAGATGCGCCCGCCATTGGCGCCATTCCGGCAGAGGGGGTAACGGACCAGGGAAGTCCCAGGGGCGGATGGTCATGATCAGGCGGGCGGTCGCAACTCCAGCAGCCGGGCGATGAGGGCGTCGGCCGTCATGCTCTCTGCTGCCGCTTCGAAGGACAGGGCCAGGCGATGGCGCAGCACGGGTGCCGCCACGGCCGTGACGTCGCTGGGCCGGACATAGGCGGAGCCGGCCAGCAGGGCGTGGGCCCGTGCGGCCGCCGCCCAATACAGGGATGCCCGGGGTGACACGCCCGACTCCAGGTAAAACCCGACGTCGCCGGTCGGTCCTTCGCGTGTCAATCCGACGAGGGCGACGATGCTGCGGGCCAGGGTATCACTGAGGTGGATCCGGGTCGTCGTCTGGCGCAGGGCTTTGAGCCGGGCGGCGTCCAGCTGCGGTGTCAGCGTGTCGACCGATCGGTGCTCGCCCCGCATGACGGCAAGCTCCGTTTCCGGGGCAGGGTAGCCGATGGTCAGCTTCAGGGCAAAGCGGTCCAGTTGGGCATCCGGCAACGGATAGGTGCCTTCGTGATCGAAGGGGTTCTGGGTGGCCAGGACGAAAAACGGGTCGTCCAGCGGGTGGGTCTGCTGGGCGAGGGTGACCTGCTGCTCCTGCATGGCTTCCAGCAGGGCGCTCTGCACCTTGGGGGGCGTCCGGTTGATCTCATCGACGAGCAGAATGTTGGTGAACACGGGGCCCTGATAGGTGTGGAACTGCCCGGTGGGCTGGTGGAAGATCTGCGTGCCGACGAGGTCGGATGGCAGTAAGTCGGGGCTGCCCTGCACCCGTTTCATCCCCATGCCCAGGGTCCGGGCCAGGGCATTGGCGGCCAGGGTCTTGGCGACACCTGGGGGGCCTTCGATGAGGACGTGTCCGCCAATGAGCAGGGCCGTCAGCAGGCCTCCGATCAGACCAGGCTGTCCGAGGATCACCGTTTCAAGACTGTGCCGGAGGCGGGCCAGGTCGGCGGTGGCAGCGGCGAGGTCTGGCAACACATGTTGCAGGTTGGGCGGTGCGTCGTGCATGCGGATGATGGTCCCGGCATCAGTGATCGGCGTCGACCGTCACCGGCAGACGGGACGGCTCATCCACCCATTATGCCGGATGCGGCCCCTATGCGCGGGTATCGATGACGTGCCCGTAGTGGGACTGGGTGGCGGCCGGCTCCAACTGTTCCCCCTGACGGGCGGCAGAGGCAATGATCCGGATGGGGTTGCTGATGCCGTTGATCGTGGCGGCGTAGCCGGGGCCCATCCGGCGGACGCTGCTCTCGAACGTGGTGCGGGCGTTGGTGGTGGCTGGGATGGCGCTCATGGAAGTGTCCTCCTGTGGGATCGGCTATAAATGGCACGGGCCATACTATTGATGTCTGCTGTGAAAGCCCTGACGCCGACGGTGTGAAAATGCATGCGGCGGGTGTGTGATGGGGACTGTGATTGGCGCTGGAGGCCGAAACGGCAATGGCCAGGCTCTCTGCGGGGGGCGCTGCGGTTAGTGGTAGACGGCCACGTCCGCCTGTCGTAAGGCCTTGCGGGCCGTTGCCGGCTGACTGGGCAGCGGGCTGCCGGAGGTCTGGACCAGCTCGATGAAGCAGGTCGTGATGTCCGGGTCGTACATCTGGCCCCGGTTGGCGGCCAACTCGGCCAGGGCGGCATCCACGGACATCCCTGGCCGGTCGGGCGGCCCGCCGGTCATAACGTCGAACGCATCGGCAACAGTGACGAGACGGGCGGCGATGGGGATCTGGGTCCCGCTCAGCTGATCCGGGAAGCCTTGCCCGTCCCAGCGCTCATGATGGGCCCGCACCGCCCGACTGATGGCCATGAAGCGGGGGAGCGCCCGCAGGATGTCTTCGCCGGCCCGGGTGTGGTCGCGCAGTTCGGTCGTCTCGGCGGGGGTCAGGTCCGATCCCTTGGCGAGGACGTGGCGTTCGATGGTGGTTTTGCCGATGTCGTGCAACAGGCCGACGATGACGGCCTCCTCGATGACCCGGCTGGGCAACTGCATCGCTTCGGCACAGAGCCCCGCATAGTGGGCGACGGCCAGGGAATGCCGGTACGTGTGTCCGTCGTCTTTGGCGAAGAGCCGGCCCATGGTGGCAACAACCGTCAACACAGCGTCATCGTCAAACAGATACAGCCAGTCTTTCAGTTCTTTCACAGTCAACTCCTCGAATGACGATCGGACCAAGTCCGCCGCTCGCTGCAACGGCGTCTCACCGGGTTGGGGCGGTTGTTGATACTGAGCATCGTCGATGACTGTTTCGAAAAGATTGTCGTTGCATGACAAATGGCTTGATAAATGTGCAACATCTATATAACAAATGACCTCTAGCCGCTGGCAGACGGGCGGTGAGGCCGCCGGGAATGGCGGGGTGTTCCATCGGTGGGGCGATTTTTCATCCATTTTTGAGCATCCGGGCAGGTTTCGGGAGGCGACTCCGTGCGGCAATGTGGGGCGTCCGGTGAATGCCGGTGTCCGGTGTTTCACGCTCTTCGCGTCCACATGACGCGCTGCCGGTCAGGTGGCACCGGCGGAAGGGGCTGTGGCAGGCGTGGCTTGGTGGCTCACTCTTCCGGGATGATCAAGGGCAAACTACAATGCCGGGGAATTGCATCCGCGGGACCGACAGGGAGTCGGCCCACAGACTGGAGGAGAAGGTGACCACGCTTCGTCGGACTCATCGGTGTACCGAGTTTGGCCCGGAACTGATCGGGCAGGATCTGGTGCTGACCGGATGGGTGAATTCCCGGCGCGATCACGGCGGGGTCATCTTCATTGATCTACGTGACCGCACGGGCGTCACCCAGGTCGTCTTTCACCCGGATACCAGCGCCGCCATCTTCGCCTCGGCGGAGCGACTGCGCAGCGAGTGGGTCATTGCCGTCAAGGGCAAGCTCAGCCTGCGTCCTGCCGAGTCGGCCAACGCCAACCTGAAGACGGGGACACTCGAGTTGATCGCCAGCGACCTGGAGATCCTCAACCAGGCCAAGACCCCGCCGTTCGAAATCAACAATGAGGCCGGCCGCGTCGATGAAAGCCTGCGGTTGCAATACCGTTATCTCGACCTGCGCCGCCCGCAACTGCAACAGAACCTGGCAACACGCAGCAAGATCGTTTCCCGGCTACGCCATTTGCTGGAAGAGGACGGGTTCTTCGAGCTGGAGACGCCCATCCTGACGAAGAGCACGCCGGAAGGCGCCCGGGATTACGTGGTGCCCAGCCGGGTCCATCCCGGATCCTTTTTCGCCCTGCCCCAGTCGCCGCAGATCTTCAAGCAGCTGTTCATGGTCGCCGGCTTCGACCGTTACTACCAGGTGGCCCGGTGCTTCCGGGACGAGGACCTGCGGGCCGACCGCCAGCCTGAGTTCACCCAGTTGGACGTCGAGATGTCCTTCGTCGATCAGGAGACGATCATCACCATGATGGAACGGGTGATGGTCACCGTGATCCAGGAACAACTCGGGATCACCCTGCCCAATCCGTTGCCACGGATCACCCACGCCGAGTCGATGCGCCGCTTCGGCAGCGATCGGCCCGACATGCGTTTTGGGCTGGAACTCGTGGATGTCTCGGCCCTGATGCAGGAGTCGGGCTTCGAAGCCTTCGCCAACGTGGCCCGTGGTGGCGGTGAGGTCAAGGCCATCCGCATCCCCGGCCAGGCGACCATGGCCCGCAACGAACTCGACAAGACCCGTGAAAAGGTTGTCCGCTGGGGCGCCAAGGGTCTCGCCTGGTTCCAGTACATGCCCGGCGGTGAGGTCAAGTCGCCGATCACCAAGTTCCTGACGGCGGCGGAAATGCAAACCTTCGCCACCCAGACGGGTGCAGTCGAAGGCGACCTGGTGTTCGTCGTCGCCGACAAGCCCAAGGTCGTGGCCGACGTCCTCGGCCGGCTGCGGCTGGATTTCGGTCACCGGCTGAACCTGATCCCCGAAAACACCTGGGATCTCCGCTGGGTCGTCGATTTCCCGATGTTCGAGTGGGATGAGGAGGGCAAGCGCTGGTCGGCCAACCACCACCCGTTCACGGCGCCGCATCCGGACGACATCGGCCTGCTGACCGAAAACCCCGGGCAAGCCCGGGCGCTCGCCTATGACCTGATCCTGAACGGCACGGAGCTGGGCGGCGGCTCGATCCGGATCCACCAGCGCCAGTTGCAGGAGCAGATCTTTGCGCTTCTGGGACTGAGCAGCGAGGAAGCGCAGGACAAGTTCGGCTTTCTGCTCTCCGCCTTCGACTACGGTGCGCCGCCGCACGGCGGTTTGGCCTTCGGCTTGGACCGGTTGATCATGCTGCTGGTCGGTGCCGAGTCTCTGCGGGACGTCATTGCGTTCCCCAAGACACAGTCGGCCACTTGTCTGATGACGAATGCTCCGGACGAAATCGCCCCCAGACAGCTCAAGGAGTTGCATATCAGGACCGTCGTTGACTGATCCGTTCCGTGCTCAGCCCCCGGCCCTGCCGGGGGCTTTTTTGTCGGTCGGTGCCGCAGCCCTGCCGTGGCGGCACCCCGTCTCCCGGCATGGGTGGCGATACCCCGGCCTCCCCAATCCGCGGGTACGCCCCACCGGTCCCGGGTGATAGGCCCCGGAAGGCAACTTTCTAAAAGCATCATCACGCCTTAAAGTGCATCGCCGGTCGGGGTTCTTTTTTGGGGGGGGTGAGACGGCGGTAGCGTCTGGGTCCTGGCCCAGCGGAGGGTGGTGGGCGCGTGATCCAGGTCACGCCGGCCGTGTGAGCGGCACAACAGCAAAAACCGACCGGATCAGGCAGGCTTGAAATATGTTTGCAACAGGTTGGCGGGTGGTCCGGCTGAAACGCCGGTAGACACCTGTATGTGCGGGAGTTAGAGGAGCTGGGTCCATGGAGTCTGTCAGTGCTACAAGCGGCGCCACGGCACGGGACTGGTCGTCTGCGGCGTCCGGTGGTGCGAGTGCTGTGTTGGTGGTCGGCCCGTATTACGGCGCCCGGGTCATCAATGATGCCGTGGAAACGGTGCGCGGCGCCCAGCGGGTGGCCGCTGATACCGGCCTGGGCCGGAACGTCGACGTCTTCGCCTAGCGTCCCCGGGATCCTCTGAGTGCCTGTGAGACTGAGCGTCGGGGTTCCTTGCCGGTGGCCGATCCCTGATACAATGGCTGTATGGCCAATCATCGCTCTCTCACTGCATTGTTGCTCGCCGGACTGCTCACCCTGACCGCCCCGGTGGCGTTCGGGCTGGATCGCAAAAACGTGCTCGAGGCCCACGATCAGGAACATGTCCTGTTGGTCCGGGCGACCATCCCGGCTGAGGCGAGGCGGATCTACGGCCTGTTGCGCGATTGGTCCCAGCGGGCCCGCTTCCAAAAAGCCCCGACCTTTGATCATTGGGAGGTCGCCGGCGACTCAGCCACCGGTGTTGGCGCATGGGCGGCATACGACCTGCGCCTTGGCGACAAGGTGGTTCGCGAACGGGTGTTCTTTGCCGATGAGCAGGACGGCCGCTATCTCCGCGAACGGGCGGATCGCCCCCAGTTGCCCTATGAGGTGCATTGGCTGCTCGAACCGATCGGGGACGGGGCGTCGACGGCGCTGACCATTGCCATCCACGTGCCCAACAACCGCAACTGGGTGGCCGGCTTCTGGCAGCAGTGGTCCACCGAGCCGGCCCTGCGGGCGGCTTATGCCCCATTGCCCGCCCTGCTCACTGCGACCCTCGCCGCCACCTACTGACCACCGCAGCTCAAAAAATGCCGGTATGACGTTCTCAGAGCAGGCCCTTGGCATGGTCCTGCGCCGCCAACTAGACTGACAGAGCAAATGTTCGGTTTAGCGGAGACGATCAGGTCCTATGACACAGCCCCTCAGCCTCGTGACCGGTGCCAGCGGATTCATCGGATCCCACATGCTCGAGGTGCTCAAAGAGGCCGGGCATCGGATCCGGGCCACCGACATCCCGTCGGCCCTGACGGCGGCGCCCGCCCCGGGACGGTATCCGGACTTGGTCACGCAACTCGCCGACGAGGTCGTGCCGGCCGATCTTTGCCAGGACGACCTGACCGAGTTGGTCAAAGGCGTCGACTACATTTTTCATATTGCGGCGATCTTCAGCTACAGCGCCCCGAGCGACGTGCTGGAGCGGGTCAATGTCGGCGGGACCGAACGTTTGCTCGCTGCCATCCAGGCACACAACCCCGGCCTGAAGCGGATCGTCCTCTGGGGGGCCGGCGGGGCCTACGGTGAGCCGCAGGCCGACAAGCTGCCCATCCACGAAGACCACCACCCGAAGGTGCCGCAAACGGCCTATCTGCAATCCAAGTGGAAGCAGGAGCAATTGGTCGCCCGCTTTGCCAAGGAGCATGATATTTCCTTTGCCGTCGTCCGGCCCTTCACGGTTTACGGGCCGCGCGGCCTCTACGGTGGCGGCCAGTTGCTGATGCAGACGGCCACGATGGGCAGCCCGATGGTCCCCCGCAATTTCACGTTCCGGATCCCCTTCGTCCATGCCCGGGACGTCGCCCGGGGCGCCCTGCACGTCGCCCTCCATCCCGAGGCGGACGGTCAGGCGTTCAACCTGGCCGACGACGTGCCCTACACGACGGTGGACTTTTTCAATCTGATGGCGACGATGCACGGCCGCACGCTGCGCCAGTTGCCGAGCGTGCCGCTGGGATTGGTCAAGGGTGCCATGCGCACAGCCGCGACCATCATCCAGCCTTTGGCCAAAGCCTTCGGCAAGGTGTCCCCGGTGGAAAAGGACATGGCCACCCTCTTCGGCTGGGACTATTTCGTCTCGAACGGCAAGCTGCGGGCGCTTGGCTTTGCATTCCAATACCCGGACGCGGCCCGAGGCATCCGGGAAACCCTGCACTGGTTCCGCGAGGCTGGCTGGATGTCGCCGAAAACCACGCCCCCGCTGGCGGAAGCGGATCTGCAGACTGTCCGGGCGTAGGCCGCCATTCGCCAATGTCGGCGGACGGCGCTCACGGCCGTGAAAGCTAGAAAAAGGCCGGGCAATCATTGATTGCCCGGCTTTTTTTGTCGTCTTTAGGCCTTATCCGGGGCCCGGTGCAGGCGGATCAGGCTGATCTCCGGCGGGACGCCGATCCGAAACGGGACCACCGACGTGCCCAGGCCCCGGGAGATATACACCTGGGTGTTGCCTGCGTCAACGAGGCCTTTCATGTACTTGCGGCCATAGGAGCCGTGGCTGAACTCTTTGCCGAAGAGGCGGACCTGACCACCGTGCGTGTGGCCGCTAAGCATCAGGTCGACGCGTTCGGCGGCCATGTCCTCGACATATTCGGGGTTGTGCGAGAGGACGATGCGGGGCACGTCATCAGGGACGCCCGCCACGGCAGCGACGATGTCCGGTTCGTCGCACCAGAGGTCCGCCACGCCGGCCAGACACAGCTTGTCGTCGCCCAGCTCGATCATCCGGTGGGTATTGGTCAGCAACTCGATGCCGTGGCGGTCGCAGGCGTCTTCGGCGCCACGCTGGCCGCCCCAGTGGTCGTGGTTGCCCAGGACACCGAAGATCGGACCGGGCAGCGTCCCCAGCAGTTTCATGACGGGATCGGCATACTTGCCGTGATGGCCCTCGATGTAATCGCCGGTCAGCACGTACATGTCGGCCTCGAGGGCCGTCGCCTGCTGGACCACCCGGGTGAGCCGCCGGGGGCCCACCGTCCCACCGAAGTGCACGTCCGTGATCTGGCAGATTTCATAGCCTTCGAAGGCCAGAGGCAAATCGGCAATATCAATATCAACGATCTCGACAGGGATGTTTTGCCAGTTCATCCGCCGGCGCTTGCGCAGCCGGTCCCGGAGACGGAGTGGCGCTTTCGTAAGGAGCACGGTGGATATTACCTCGTTTTAACCGGCCCTGAACGCTGTATGGCAGTCGTTTCGGGCCTTCAGCACCTGTACGGTCATTGTACCGCGGTGCTCCACAGGTCTAACAACGGCGGGTCTGAAAAGTTATGCGGCGCGAGACCAGTCTTGATGCGCTTTACGTTGCCCGAGTCGCTCTTGCCGGGTGATCCGGGCGCTCGGTGCAGCCTCTTTAGGGCTCCTGATGCTGTGGGGGCGGCAGCGGCGGTGAACCCGTCAGGGTGGCCAGCACCTTGCGGGAGCGCCAGACGTAGTCGATGCCGCTGAGCACGGTGATGGCCACGGCACCCAGGTAAACCCACCAGCCGGCATCCGTAGCGCCGGCCAGCAGCAGGACCACGGCGATCATCTGCACGTTGGTCTTGATCTTGCCCATCATCCCGGCGCCCATGACCTCGCCCTGCTCGGCGAGGATCGTGCGCAGGCCCTGGATCAGGAAGTCCCGGGCCAAAATGATGACCACGGTCCAGGCGGGAATCCACTTGAACTCGACAAAGGCGACGAGCGCCCCGGTGATCAGCATCTTGTCCGCGAGTGGGTCCATGACCTTGCCGTAATCGGTGATCATGTTCCACTTGCGGGCCAGATACCCGTCGAAGAAATCGGTGATGCTGGCGACGAGAAAAATCGCCAGCGCCACCCAGCGGGCGTCCGGTATGTAGACAGCCCAGAGAAAGACGGGGATAAGGAGCAGACGAAGCGTCGTCAGTTGGTTAGGTAGATTCACCGACGACTTCACCGAACGTGTCGTACACGCCCGCCTTCGTGATTTTGACATCGATCCAGTCGCCCGGATTGGCGTGGCCTTTGGCGTACGTCAGGCCGTCGACTTCCGGGGCGTCCAGGAACGTCCGGCCAAACACCTTACCGGCTTGCACGCCTTCGACGAGCATGGCATAGGTCTTGCCAATGTGCCGGGGCATCGTCTGGCGCAACACCTGCTGCTGCACCTGCATGGCGGCCCGGACCCTATCTTTTTTGACCTTCTGGGTCAGATGGCCGGTGTGGTGAAAGCTCGTCGCCGTGTCTTCCTTGGAGTAGGCAAACACGCCGACATGGTCAAACTCGGTCTCGCGGATGAAGCTCAGGAGGTCCTCGAACTGCTCGTCGGTCTCACCGGGGAAGCCGGCGATGAACGTCGTGCGCAGCACGGCCGTCGGCAGTTTCTCGCGGATGCGGGCGATCAGTTTCTGGTTGTAGCCGGCGCCGTAAGGCCGTTTCATGTTCTTCAGCACTTCGGGATGGCTGTGCTGCAGCGGCATGTCGAGGTAAGGGATGATGTTCGGCTCGGTCGCCATCACATCGAGCAGCTCGTTGGTGATGGTCGTCGGATAGGCGTACATCAGGCGGAACTTGGCATCCAGCTGGCCAAGGGTGCGCAGCAGGGTGGCCGTGTTCGTCCGGGTGGGCAGGTCAGTCCCGTAGGCGGTCGTGTCCTGACCGATAAGGACGATCTCCTTGTAGCCTTCGCCGATCAGTTCCTTGGCTTCTTTGACGATCGACTCGATCGTCCGGCTGCGCATCTTGCCCCGCAACTGCGGAATGATGCAGAACGTGCAGGGATGGTCGCAGCCTTCCGAGATCTTCAGGTACGTGTAGGGAACGAGGCTGGTCCGGAAGCGGGGAGTGTCGCCCTGGTACATGTAGTCCGAAGAATCCATCCGGGTGACCCGTTGGCCGTCAAGGACCCCTTCGAGGACCTCGACGATCTTGGCGTACTCACCGGTGCCGATGAAGCCCTGCACTTCGGGCAGCTCCGCGACCAGCTCCTCTTTGTGCCGCTCGATCAGGCAGCCGGCGACGATGATTTTCTTGCCCCATTGACCGACTTCGAGGATCGTCTCGATCGCTTCTTTCTGAGCCGAAGCCAGGAAGCCGCAGGTGTTGATGATGACCACGTCGGCCGTCGTCTCGTCGGTCACCACCTCGTGGCCGGCCTGCGCGACCAGACCGAGCATCGACTCAGTGTCGACGAGGTTTTTGGCGCACCCTAAATGCACCACGCCCACGCGCGTCGGCACGAAGACTTTGTCGGTTACTGCGTCGGTGAGGGCGACCGGGATGGCCGTGGCTGTCATGTCAACTACTCTCTGGGCTATTAGCGGGCAGCGACGGGTTGGCCAGTCGGTACGCCGGTGGAGAACACGCCATCACCCACCATGGTGATTTCGTTCAGGGGGACCAGTTCGCTGGCCGAGGCAGCGGTGCCGATGTTCTTGAACAATTCACTGCCGAAGGTCAGGTCGGGCGAAGCGTTCAGGACCGAGAGGTTCCGGCCGCCCTCGTTCGTCGTGTAGACATTGCTGCCGTCAGCCGTAATGGCCACGCCATACGGGCTGGAAGCGGTGTCGTTACGGCCGTTGAAGACCGAGACGTTCTTCAGCAGGCTGGCGGTGCCGTTTGTCTGCAGAGCCACTTCGGAAACGACCGAGGCGGCATTGCCGGACACGTACATTTTCGTTTTCTGGGCGTTGATGGCGATGTTCAGCGGGCCAACGATCGGCGAGCGCACCTGGCTGATGCGATCCTGGAGATTGACCTCACCCACGATCTGGTTGTTGGCACCATTGAACACGAGCAGGTTGCTCGCCGCCCGGTTAGCGATGAAGACCAGGCCGTTCTGCAGGGCGACCATGCCGTGCAGGTCGATGCTGGCCGTTTGGCCGGGGAACTTGGCCGAGGGCGTCACGGCAAAGCTGCCGGTCGTACCACCGGTGCGGGTGATCGTGTAGACGAGGTCGTTGCCACCATCCGTGACGAAGACACGGCTGCCGTCGGGGCTGCAGACAACCTTGCGCGGGGCGGGCCGGGCATCGAGGCCGGGCAGGCTGATCGTCGTCACGATCGTCGGCCGCTGGCGGACGGCCCGGGTGTCGAGCACCAGGACCCGGCCGTCGCCCTGATAGGCGACGTAGGCTTCGGAGATGGTCGGGTTCGGGTTGAAGGTAATGCCGAGGGGCTGGGAGCCAGAGCCCACCTGGCCCAGCGGCGTGTAGGAGTCGCCGTCTTCACGCCAGTAGACGCTGATCGTGCCGTCGTTGTAGTTCGAGACGAGGATCTGTCGGCCACTCGGTGAGACCGCCACACCGACCGGCGTCGTGCCAGTGTCGAGCTGGAGGTTGACCCGGTGGGTCTGCAGGTTCATCAGGTACAGCTGGTTGCGGCTGGGGGCCGTCATTGCCGCCAGCCGGCTGGTGACACCGCCGGCAGCCGTGACACCGGGACCTTGGGTTTGGCCGGCGGGCACGTCCCGTGTGCATGAAGGGGCAAGGGCGGCCACGCAGGCCAGCGCCAGAAGGACAGTCGAACGACGTTGCATATGCTTACCCCTTCACACGAAATCACGATCAGTATAGCCGCCCGGGTGCCCCGAGAGAAGCACCGGCAGCCGCTTTTGCCGCCATAACAGGGCGCTATGCGGGTCCATTTCATTGTTATAGCTGTTCATGAGCCGTTAGTTGCCCTCGTGGCGGGGTATTTCCGGCAAAGGCTGACCGCCTCACATTTGTGGCGGGTCCGGCTCGTTCAACAGGTGCCATGGCAGTCCCTTCTTCAGACGGTCAGCTGCGGCCAGAGGATCCAGACTGCGCTTTTCGAGGACCTCGGCGGCGCCGGGTCCCCACAGGACCGGGTCACGCAGGGCTGAGCGCAGGAACTGGTGGACATCGGCCTCCAGGCGGGCCAGCACGTCATGCCGCAGCTGCCGGGTCCGCCGGGTGACCAGTTCGCCGCTGTCGGCGAGATGACGGGCATGGTCCTGGATGGCCGTCCAGATGGCCGGGATCCCGGCCGGTTGCGGTTGGGTCTGGGCGAGCAGGACAGGCGCTTTCCACGATCTTGGCGGATCCAGCTCCTGCATCGCCCGCACATAGGCCATCGCAGCGGATGAACCAGGCAGATCCCCCTTGTTGATGATGAAAAGGTCGGCGATCTCCATGATCCCGGCTTTGCTGGCCTGGACTTCGTCGCCGGTCTCCGGATTCAGCACCAAAACCGTCGTGTCGGCCGTCTGGGCAATGTCCAGCTCTGTCTGGCCGACGCCGGCCGTCTCGATGACGATCGCCTGATAGCCGGCGGCATCCAGGACCCGGGCGGCCAGGCTCGTCGCCAGGCTCATCCCGCCCTGGTGGCCCCGGGAGCCCATCGAGCGGATGAAGACGTTCGGATCCAGGCCGTGACCGCCCATGCGCACCCGGTCGCCCAACAAGGCGCCGCCTGTAAATGGGCTGGACGGATCGACGGCGAGCACGGCCCCGGCGACATTGTTTTTGCGCAGATGGGTCATTAGCGCCTGGACCAGCGAGCTTTTGCCGGCG
>JACMPN010000091.1 GCA_014377495.1 Candidatus Sericytochromatia bacterium | reverse complement strand
CGGTGAAATCACCCTGGAAGGCCCGGCCGTGGACCTGACAGATGTCCTGCCGTCTCTCCGGACGGCGGTCGATCTGGCTGCAACCGGCATCCTGCCGTTATCAGCGGGTCATGTGGCGGCGCGGAACGAGGCAGACTGGCTACCTTGCCAGTAGCCGCAAGGTTTTGCCAGCGCTAACCCGCTCAGTCCAACCGTCCCAGTTCGCCGTCAATCTTGTAACGCAGCGCGTGGGTACGAGACAGCTTGCCTCGTCTATAATAAGCGTGAGGCAGAGCGGCCTCACTCGCTGGACGATGACGACAGCGCACTCACGGACTCACGTCCTTGGGATCATTGTCCTTGCGATGTCGGCCGGCCGCTGTGACCGCTGACGGGTGGAGGACGATGAGCAACTTCGAAGACACCAATCTCTATTTCCGCAAAGCCGCAGAGATCATGGATCTGAGCAGTCGGGCCCAGACCCTGTTGCTGACGCCTTTCCGGGAGATCAAGGTGCAGGTCCCCATCGAGCTGGACAATGGGGAGATCGCCGTATTCAGCGGCTACCGCATCCAGCATAACGACGCCCGGGGGCCGATGAAGGGCGGGTTGCGGTATCATCCGCAGGTCGACGTGGAGGAGACGAAGTCCCTCGCCTCCCTGATGACCTGGAAGACCGCCTTGGTCGAGATCCCCTTTGGCGGCGCCAAGGGCGGCATCACCTGCGATCCCAAGAAACTCTCGCTGCGGGAAATCGAGCAGCTGACCCGCAAGTTCATCCAGCAGATCCATGAGAACATCGGCCCTTACAAGGACATTCCCGCCCCGGACGTGAACACCAACCCACAGGTCATGGCCTGGATCATGGGCGAATACTCCAAGTTTCACGGCCACAGCCCGGCGGTGGTCACGGGCAAGCCTCTGGACCTGCACGGTTCCCAGGGCCGTGACGAGGCGACCGGACGTGGCGTTGCCTACATCTGCGAAGAGGTCCTGCGCACCCACAGCCGGTTGGTCTCGGGTTGCCGGGTGGCGATCCAGGGCTTCGGCAACGTCGGCAGCAACACGGCCAGGCTGCTGTATGAGCTGGGTGCCAAGATCGTCGCCGTCAGCGACGTTACGGGTGGGCTCTACGATCCGGAAGGCCTGGACATCCGGGCCCTGCTGGAGCATGTGCGGACGACGCACAGCATCCAGGGCTTCGGCCCGGCGACGACGATCACCAATGCCCGACTCCTGGAACTGCCCTGCGACATCCTCATCCCGGCCGCCCTCGGCGACGTGATCAATGCCGACAACGTCGCCGCGATCCAGGCGCCGATCATCGTCGAGGCCGCCAACGGGCCGATCACCCCCGAGGCGGACGAGTTGCTGGAGCGCCGGGGCGTGACGGTCGTGCCCGACATTCTGGCGAACGCCGGCGGTGTGACGGTGTCTTATTTTGAATGGGCCCAGAACATCCAACAGTTCAAATGGGACCTCGCCAAGGTCAACGACGAACTCCACAAGACGATGGTCCACAGCTACCAGAAGGTGGTGAAACTGGCGACTGAAAAGAAATTGAGTCTACGCACTGCAGCATTCATCATTGCCATCGGCCGAGTCGGCAAAGCGACAGTCTTGAGAGGGTTTTGAGATGCAAATCAACCTAATTCCTGCAATGGCCCCACGCAACGCTTGGGAATTTCGGGAATTCCCGATATTCCGGGCCCTGAAACCGGAAATGATTGATGATATTGCTGTCATCGCCATGCCGATGCGCTTTGGTGACGGCGAGTGCGTGTTTCTTGAAAAGGAGTCGGAAACGGCACTGTTCCTCATTGCCGAGGGCAGCATCCGCATCACCAAGCAGGACAGCAGCCGCCGGTCTCGTGAGATCACGGTCATCCCCGCCGGCAGTGTCTGCGGCGAGATGAGTTTGCTCGCCGGCATGGCCCGGTCCTGCTCCGGCTATGCCGTCAACGATGTCATGGTCTACAAAATTACCCGGGTCGCCTTCTATGACCTGTTGAACCGGGACAATGCCGCCGCCCACAAGATGCTGTTGGGCCTTTGCGAGCTGATGGGCGGCCGGATGCGGATCATGGACGAACAGATGGTCCAACTGTTGGATCGGCAGGATGCGGAAACGCACCAGCCCGAGATGGCGGACCTGAGGGACAAGCTATTCAACGAATGGGCCTTCTAGGAGTGGGTTTAAGGGGGTCCATGGCGGCCGATCTACGTTGTCGGGGCCTCCTAAGCGCCTAAAGGCGCTGTCGTCGGCCGCCTCCTAGCAGCTGGACCACCCTGAACCCCCTAAAACCCACTCCTGCCGCGGTTGATGGTCTGCCTGCAGATCACCAACCGCTTTTCGCGTTCATGGCAACTTTGCTTTGCTGAATCTCGCAGTTGCCCCAAGGTGACACATCACGAACAATGGACATGACCCTTTGGCTAGTTGTAGTACAACGCGCACCTAGTGGTGGTGGCGTCCGGAGTCCATGTACCGGCCGAGGCTGGTCACCACGGCGGGGAGCAGGAGCCTTTGGACCTGGGCCATCAGCCAGGCGGGAATGACGGAGATGTTCGGGTCCGCCTGCGCCTGGAAAGAGAGCACGCACTTGCCGGCGCCGACCGGGAAGAACTGAGCCTCACCCGAATACGTATTCACGTTGCCTTTCAACATGCGCCACGTCATGTGCTGGCTGTCGGGTTCCAGTTGCTCGGAGTCGTGGACCCAGCGATCGCCGATCGGCCAGGGAAACCCCATTAGGTAGTAAATCTGCGGGTTCCGGGCATCCGCCTTGCGGACCTCGACCTTTTTGGTCGTGTTGTAGATCGCTGGTCGCCGAGGGTAGTCAGTAAAGACCCGAAACGCCGCTGAGGCGGGATGATTGATCAGGCCCATGACCTGGACGGAACGGGTCGGGCCGGTTTCGGTGATTCGGCTGATCACTTCGCCGCCCGTGAGCCGGGCCATCAGTTTGGCATCCCCGGTGGGATTTTCGACGGCGGCGATGGCTGGGATCGCCGTCCCCACGAGAACCAGAGCGACCAATGCCGACACCGGCCGGCGGAAGCCGGAGGCCAGTGCGAGTGCTGCGTGTAAGTGTGTCAATGCGGCCTGTCTCATGCGTGTGTCTAATCCTCTAGGGTACCGGTGGGGTAGGCTTCCGTGCGCACGTCGCCATATGCCACCCGCATGTGGCCGATCCATTGCAGCATCGCCTTGGCCGGAAAATGGATCATGTCCGGCGGCAGTTCGCCGCTGGCAATGTAACGGCGGAGTTCCCGGAACGACATCCCGTGCTCCCGTTCGACGGTCAGCAGATCCAGGAAGACATTCTCCGCAGCGCCGGCGGCCAGCAATGTCTTTCCATCCGCCAATCCTGATCGGTCGCCGTAACTCTTCAGGCTGAGCGAAGAGATGGCCTTTTCAGGCAGCGATTCCAGGAATTTGTCTAATCGGCTGGGAAAACTCGCCGGCTCAATGAAATAAACGGTGCCGGTCACTTCCCGGTCACTGTTGCGCCACTCGATCAGGCGGACCGACGCCATCTGATCGAAAATCTGGCTGATGTCGTCGATGTTCAAATCGAGGACTTCCTGGATCTGGTGGACCACAGATTTCAGCGTGACGGCCTGGCTTTGCCGCAAAGCCTCCACCTGTCGGATCAGATCCAGTATCCGGCCGACACTTTGGGTCGGATACTTCGTGCGCGGCTTCCGCAGTTGCCGGGAGGTGAACTCCAGCCGCTTGGCCATTGAGGAAAAGACTTCGACGAGGAGCGGCGAACCCCGCTGCAGATGTTCCGTAAACGTGGACTCCGCCAAGGCCACCAACTCGGTGTCCTCTGCCGCCGTCGCCGTCGCTGTCCGGGTCCCCGCAGTGACGAGCGCCATCTCGCCGAAGACTTCACCCGGGCTGAGCAGGGCGAGCAGGATGTCTTCGTTGTCGACGGTGCGGTGGATGACGATGGCGCCCGAGCGGATCAGGTAGGCGACGTTACCGACGCTGCCCTCCGTGAACACCGTGTCACCGCGGGAAAAATGGGTCAGGTGAAACTGGGACATACGTGCTCCAGATCAGGGACATGCACCCTTGACCATACCACCGTCTCAGCCTCTCTGTCAGGGGGTCCTCGGCACCATGCCTGCAAGTCGAACCCCGACTTGGGCTCCAAAACAAGGCGTTGCAGGCCCTTCAGCCGGTCGAAGTGCCCGTCACCCTTGAAGGCGGCCACTGAGACCGCCTATGATCGAGGGCCTAGGCATCAGCCCACCACTCCTGGAGGATTCGTGACCCGCTCACACGCCATCGCCGCCATCCTGGCCACACTCATTCTGGCTCCGGCCGGGTGTACGCCAAGTCCCAGTGCCACACGACCCGGCTCGACCGACTCGCCGGCACCGACCGTCACTGCAACAGCTCCGACGAGCAGCAGTCCCACCCCGGCACCCCCGGTGACACCACCACCTGTACGGCCGGCGTCACCTGTGCCCACATCGGCAGCCACGGCCATACCCAGCCCCACCGGCACGCCTTCCCCTGTCGCCTCGGCCACCACACCACCGGTTGTCACGACGCTGACCGTACCGGCCCAGACCACTCGCGAAACGACGGTGAAAACAGCCGCCAGCCTCGAACTCGAAGCCAGGCTGGATGCGACGACTGCGGGCGACCCCGCCGAAGTGATGCAGGTCCGGCTCAACGGACAACTCATCCGTCAGGCTGTAACGAACCGCAGCCTCTTTCCGGTGCGTGGCGATGGCAGCACCTTTAACCTGTACAACCCGGAGAGCAGCCGCTGGGCCGTCCTGTTCAGCCCCGACTATGTCGCCCACGACAGGGCGGCCAGCGGCACCAAGCAGATCACGTCCAACTCGGGTCAGGCATACCGCTACGTCTGGGACGTGTCGGCACAAAAGGGCACGGCCGGCACGATGACCCTGAGAATCGACAACGCGACGGTGGACAGGGCGCCATTGCTGTTGCGCATCACCCAACGGTGAGCATGCCAGCGGTACCAGGCTTCAGGCCAGCGACGTCTCTTTTTGGAACAGCGCATCGGCTTGCAGGATCGGTTGCCCGACGGCGTTTTCAGCCAAGCCAACGGGATCGGCGACGAGGATGCCCAGCCGATCCAGCGTCGCCCGGATGGTGCTGACTGGCACGTCGGCCAGCGAGTCGCCGGCCAATGTAGCGGCTACGGCCAGTGCTGTGCCCAGGGTGACGTTGTATTGCACCAGGCGGCACAGCGAATGGGCAAAGGGCGTATAACCACCGGAACGCCCGGCCATCCCCAGATTCGCCAGACTGGTAAACAAGCCGGCGTCCAGGATGACGTGTGCCGTCAGCGGCCGGGGGATCGGCGTGGTGGCAAAGCCGCGAAAATCCGCGTAGTAGGCGAACGTCCCCACGCTCGACCGGTCATAGCCGGCGACGATGTCGGCCAGGGACAGACGGTGGCGTGTCCCCAGCGCATGCCGGGCCTGCCGGACGTACATGCCCGTGGGATGGGCGAGACGGGCATGCGGCCAACCCATGCCGTCTTTCAGAAACCGCACGAAGTGTGCCGCCTCCAACTGGAGTGGGCCATCGGCACCCTGCCGGCTCAACCGGAGCAGGTCCTCCAGGTCATCGGCAAAGTAAATCAAGCCGTTCCACGAGGAACGCTCCGGGCCGACCATCGCCACGTTGAACCCATCGGCCTGGAAGGGATAGGGAAAGGGCAGGCCCTGCGCCTCGCGCCAGCGCTGATAGGCCAGGCCGAGGAATGGCGGCCCGACCAGGACGTAATCCGGACCCACATCGAGGTCCAGGAAGCGACGCTCCCCAAAGGTGTCTTGACGCATCGCCTGCATGGCGGGATCGGCTGCCAGGCGCTCGCACCCTGCCGCAATCGTGGCCGCATCGACCCCGTCGATCATCGGCAGGGGGCTGATCCCCAGATACCGGTCGATTCCGTATTCGCGAAAGCCGTCGGCGAAACGCACCCCGGCCATTTCCGCCAGATCCCCATCGGCCGTTGCATCGAGCCAGTGCCGGGCCCGCACGGTCCCACCACTGGCCAGGGTGACCTCCTGGATCCGGCCGCTTGCCGTTTGAACGGCTTTGGTGATGTCGCCAAGCAACATCACCCCGGCCTCGGCCATCATCGCCGCCAAGGTGCTATGACCCGTCACCGGATCCAAGGCCACGATCCGGACACCCGCCCGCTGCAGGAACTCACCGAACAGGCCGTCAGCGTTGGCGCCGTCCGCCACGAATTCGTGGCGGGAATCCCGATCGACGTATGCGAGCCCACCGTCGGTGAGCAGACCCCCGAAGGACCGGCCGGGATCATGAAGCAACCCCACGCGGGCCCCGGCCCGACCGGCCGCCACGGCCGACAGGCAGGCTTCCGTCTCGTTGCCGACCACCATCAGATCGAAGTCCTGCCCTGACATGGATGCTCCCTAAAAAACAGACGCGTGATGGCATGATCTCAGGATGTCCGTTCGATCCTGCCGTGTGGCCGATCGGGATGCGACCCTGTCTGGCAGCGGGGCCGGTGACAGGCCGGGGGCATTATAAACGCTCCCGACGGATTGACCGGCAATGGGGGGGAGCGCCGTCTCCGGCGCGTCCGTGCCCGAGAAATGGCCTGTGGATCAGCCTTTGTGGCCAAGCGCAGATGCGGCAACATGCCCAACGATGGACGTGCACCGCCATCGCGTGAGTGAGGCCATAGTCCATGCGTAGTCGTTGGGGTCGCTTCTTCGGCGGCATCCTTTGGATCAGTCTGGGAGCCGCCTGCAGTTCCCCGGCCCAGCCGGCCGGGACGGACGGCAGTCTGAGGGTGTCGTGTGAATGGCCAAAAAATGCGACGGCCCTGCAAGCCGTTGCCGTCATCCCGGTTCTGGTCGTACGAGACGGGCAGATCGTCGCCCGCAGCATCCTCGTCCGTGAGCAGCCATCAGTCACGTTGGGCGGGATGACCGCCGGTCCCGTGCGGGTGATCGCCGCCGCCCTTTCCGGTAATGCCACACCGGTGATGGCGGACGAGGTCGATGCCGTCGTCATGACCAAACAGACAGCCCGTGTGGTGCTGGATCTGCAATCCGGCGGGGTCACCCCTGCCCGGATGACGATCTTCGGCCCCCTGATGGAGGAACTTCGCCGCATCGCCGCCGATATCGCCACTCGCGATACGGCGTTCCTGGCAGCGGGGCCGCCAACCGTCATCCTGCCCGCCCCAGCCAGCACTGTCGGCGCCCTCCCGATCGCCATGGTCCCGCCTTCCGACGCGGGGGGCGTACCGAAGGTCACTGTGGCGCCCCTGCCACAGACCCCGGTGAGCCAGCCGGTGCCTGTGGCGAGCAGCGGTGGCGGGACACCGGCTGTCACGGCCACACCGGCCGTGACAGCCACACCCAAGCCGTCCCCATCACCGTCGAGCGGGGGATCGGGTCTGCCGGCCATTCCGGGCATCCCGGGATTGCCGTTCGGCGGCAGCGGTTCGCCACAACCGTCGGGTGGCGGTGGTGGCGGGGG
>JACMPN010000090.1 GCA_014377495.1 Candidatus Sericytochromatia bacterium | reverse complement strand
CGCCACCCCAACACCTGTCGCCCCCATTCCCGTGAGGCCCGTCGCCACCCCGTTGCCCCTGCCTGTCGCCCCGGTCCCCGTGCGGGCGGTCGCCACCCCAATGCCGATGCCCGTACGTCCCATGCCGGTGGCCGCTCCGACGTCGCTGCCCGTCCAACCCACGGCAGCCCCTCGCCCGGTCGCGGCCACGGCCATGCCGCTGCCCGTATCGCCAAAGTCCCCGGCCGCCCTGCCGCCAAACGCCCCGGTGCTCACGACGCCGTTGCCGATCCCGGTGAAGCCCACCAGCGCCCCGACACCCGATACCGGACGGCCGATGCCCGTTCCCGTGCGCACGGCGATGCCGGTGCCCATCCCGAATGGCAAACCAACCACACTGCCCCTGCCGCTGTCCTCGGGCGTGCCGCTTTATGCCCCCAAACCGGTTCCGACCCGGGTGATCCTCGGCATGACGGTCCCCAAGAACGATCCCTGGCTGGCAGCGACGGCGTCCTTACTGGTCACCGGTGGCGGTCAGGCCTACAACGACCAGTGGTGGAAGAGCGGCTTGTTCTTCGCGAGCAACCTGCTCTACTTCGGCGGGTACGTCGGCGACTTTTTCACCGGGCAGCAGGTTTTCCGCTGGACGGCGCTGGGCGTGATGGCGGCCGTCAAAGGCTGGAGCGTCTGGGATGCGGTCGCCACGAGCCAGGCGGAACGGCAGAAACTGGCCCAAAGCTCAGACGGTATGGCGCAACCGACGGTGGCATGGCAATGGCAATTTTGACGTTAGAACTTGTACCCGATCCCCAGCTCGGTGCGGACCAGCCACTGGTCCACGATCGGACGGTTGTCAGCCTTGATGCGGCTGGCCACATCACCGATGACCCCAAAAACCAACTGCACGCTGAGTCCCACGACCCAGTTGTTGTCGAAGGGCAGGTAATCCATGCCCAGACCGACGTGCCAGGCGAGCCCGTTGCCATCGGGATCCGTGAAGGGATCGAGGCCCGCTTCGAGCCGGGGGCGCAGCTGGAACTCTGCCGGGCCGGGCAGGACGTAGCCGACGCTGAGCGGGAAATGCCAGGTCCCCTCGCCCGTGTAGGCGCCGCCACGCAGGACCAGCCAGGACAGGGGCTCGTAAAAGAGGGTGGCCCCGTACATCAGGTCGGGAGCCGGCGAGGAGAACGGGAATTCCGAGGCCACGCCGGCCAGGATGCCGATCGCCGCCTGAGCGGGCGCCGTCAGCCCCAGCAAGACGGCTCCGCTGACTCCCAGTCGTTTCAACCAACGCATCTGTCGCCTCACGTTCATCAGCGGCCAGTTTCGCGCCGTGCGCCGGGCCGGTCAACGGCCCGGTGGGTTACGCTCCTCGGACTGGGCATCCTGCTCAGCGGCTGTGAAATGCTCGCCGTCACGGCTTTGGGTGCGCCACCCTACGGCGGACCGATGGCCGGCACGGTTTACGATTCCCGTACCGGGCTGGCCATCGGTGGCGCCACCCTGATCGCCGACTGGGCCCCGTCCATCACGACCAGCAATGACGGCCGCTTCAATATGCCGAATCTGCTGCCCGCCGGAAGCGTCTCCGTCGCCCGGGCCGGCTACGTCACCCAGACCCGCCAGGGCAGCGCCCTGACCGATCACCCGGACGTCTATCTGGAGCCGCGCAACGCCACCAACGGCACCGGCGCCTCCCGGGGCATCGGGCTGGCCGGCACGGTGCTGCAGGCCAACCGCCCCGT
>JACMPN010000089.1 GCA_014377495.1 Candidatus Sericytochromatia bacterium | reverse complement strand
CGCCCCAGAGCCCCGAGGTCGTCATGCTCCAGGCGGCAGTGCCGGCGTACCTCGTCGCCCGGCGGGAGCCGGCCTCCACCTCACTGATCGCCGGCTACCCCTGGTTCGGTGAGTGGGGCCGCGACGCCATGATCGCCCTGCCCGGCCTGACCCTCGTCACGGGCCGTTACGCCCAGGCCCGCGAATTATTGGCCACCTTCATCCATTTCATGGACCAGGGGATCATCCCCAACAATTTTCCGGACGACGGCTCCGAGCCGGAGTACAACACGATCGATGCGACGATGTGGCTTTTCCACGCCCTGGATCGCTATTGGGCCTACACCCAGGATGATGCCTTCCTGAAAATGGTTTACCCCCGCCTGGTCGGTGCCATCGACTGGTACCACCGGGGCACGCACCACGGCATCGGCATGGATCAGGACGGCCTGATCGGCGGCGCATCACCGGGACGCGCCCTGACCTGGATGGATGCCGTCGTCGGCGATTGGGTCGTCACGCCCCGCGAAGGCAAGCCTGTGGAGGTCAATGGCCTCTGGATCCACGCCCTGCGGGTGATGAGTGTTTTGGCTCGCAAGTTCGGCGAAACGGATCCCTATGCGGAAATGGCCGAACGGGCGGCGGCGAGCTTCCGGGGCCGCTTCTGGCAACCCGGCTGGGACAGCCTGGCCGACCGGCTGGAGATCGGCGGCTTTGCCGACCCGACCCGACGGCCGAATCAGGTCATCGCCATGGCCATGCCGAACCATTGGCTGCCGGCCGATCTGCGGCGGCGCCTGCTGGAGTCTGTGGATCAGCACCTGTGGACGCCCTATGGCCTACGCTCGCTGGCCCCTGATGAACCTGGATACAGCGGCACCTACGAGGGCAACCGCGTCCAACGGGACGGTGCCTACCACCAGGGGACGATCTGGCCCTGGCTGACCGGCTCCTACGTCACCGCCTGGATGGATGCCGCCGAGGACAAGGAGGCTGAGCGCTCGCGTTGGCGCATGCGCCTGCAGCCGTTGCTCGACCATGTGGAGCTGGAAGGCTGTCTCGGCCACGTGGCGGAACTGTTCGACGGCGACGCCCCGCACCTGCCGAAAGGCTGTCTTGCCCAAGCCTGGAGCCTGTCGGAACTGCTGCGAGCCTGGGCCGAAGAGGTCGAAGGCCGCAAGCCGCTGGGCTTGACCGAGGTCTAGGCGTCCAGCACGGCAGCGAACAGCCGTGCTACTCGCCCGTCGGCCGCCAGATCAGGATTGAATTGGGCACCTTGGCCCGGACGAAGGTGGCGTAGTTTTCCTGGCCGATCGCTTCGAGGTTCTTCTGGGCCTGTGCCGCCGCCAGGAACGATTCCTGATAGCTGAAGCCCAGGCCGTCTCGGTTGTTGACGATCCGGATGTCGAAATCCCCGCCACCCTTGTCGTTCAGCTTCGTCTCGACGATCGTCGTCGCCTGGCTGACCGTACGCAGGGCATCGTCCTGATGCAGGCTGGGCACGAACTGGCTGGCCGCATTCATCGGCCGTGACCCCGTCGTCCGTTCCAGGTAGCCGTCGACGACGTCCATCATCGCCTTCATTGCCCGCCGGGCCTGCCAGCCGGTTTGCGGGACGCCCGTCTTCGTCGCCTGCAGGATCTGGTCGTAGATGCCACGGGCATCGGGAAACATGGCCAACGCCTGGATAAACGGGACGGGCGTGCTGCCGACCCGCCACCGCTGGTCCACCGAGGCCAAGGCCACATCCAGGGTGTAGCCGATCCGGTCCTTGTCGTCCATCGGCTTGCTTTCCAGCTCTTCCTTCTGGCGGTTCAGCTGGACGATGCGCCGCCATTGGGCCGTGATCATCCCCAACTCGTACGTGTCACAGTCGAGCTCGTATCGCCGTTGCAGCCGGATGCCGGCGGCAAGGTCGAGCATGCCGATCAGGCGCTGCAGATAGTGCCAGGTCCCGGCCGCAACCGGCTCACCAAAAAGGCGGGGCCAGCCCCGGGTCTCCAGGAGGGCCCGCACGGCCTCGTGGGCAAAGACGCCTTCCGTAAACGTGCCCTCGGGCAGGTGCAGGTCGATGCCCTCACGGCGCACTTGGGCGTTGCCGACCTTTAGACCGTTTTGATCGTGGACCCGGATCGGCAGCCCGATTTCGGTAATCTCGCTGAGCAGGGTCAGCATCCCGATCGTCGGCGATTTGCCGAGGCGGGCCCGGATGTAGTCATTGGCCTTGGCGGCACTGGGTATTGGGGTTTCCACGTTCGTCCGTTCATCCGTCTATTGGCGATCGTCAGCTTACGGCCACCTGGCAGGAATCGCCCAGACGGCAGGCTCACACACCTTCGGTGAGATTAACATCTTACCGGGCTCGGCGGTGGGGGATCGGCAGCAAAATGGGGCTTTGACGCCGATCGGTCCCAGGCATTGCCGACGAATTATTGCAGAGGTCTTCCAAGAGGCACTCCGGCGACTCTTTAGGCGCCGGGAACCTGCGTCCAGCTGCCCGGGATGATCATCGGGATGTTCGTGAAAGTCGCCGCCGGGCTAATGTAAGGCTGCCCGCCCAAGGGCATCGCTTTCAGGGTCTTGTCGTAGATGTAGTCCCGGGAATTGAAATAGCTGGTCATGGGTGAATTGAAGGTCGAGACCGAGCCGTAGATCTTCAGTTTGTCCCAGTCGCTCGCCGTCACCGTCGAACTTGCCGGCAAGACCTGGCGCAACCGGTAGTTGACCGAGTCGGCAGATTTTGTCGTCGCAGAGATGGTCGGGTTAGCGCCGGCGAGGATCTGACCCATGATCCGGAGGATGTCGTTGGGGCCCGATGCCGTCTCAGCGTTGTACAGGTACGGACGTAGGTTGATGTTCACGTTGTTCGAGGCAAACAGACCCAGGGCGCAGACCCTGCCGGTCGGGACCTGTTCACCGCTGACGGTCGTTGTCGCCGGCAGGCCATTGAGGTTGGTCACCCAGTTTTTGGTGTCGGTCAGACTCGTGGCGGCGCTATCGCCCGGATCGTACTGGCGGGCACCCGAACCCGGCAGGACATAGACCTTGTTCCGATAGACGACGTTGCCGCAGACGGTAATGTCGCCCGGTCCCGGGATGGCTGCAGCACTGTCGGTATAGCTGACGATCGTCAGTCGCCCGTCGATGATCGTACTCGGTCCGAAGCCCGGCACGGTCGTGGCGCCTTCGGGCCCTGTGCCGGTGGCCGGCGAGATGGGCGTGTAATTGCCGATCATCACTTGGCCGTCCCGGACCAGGATGACGCCGTTGGGCGGGATTTCCCGGTAGGTATAGGCCTGGTAGTCGGTCGGTGCCGGTCCTGTAACCCGTTTGATCTTCATGTTGTCAGTGCTGGCCGCATTGGTGTTCACATAGATCATCGTCGGGATGCCGCCCGTATCCGAAGGCACTGCCGGCGTGCCGGAGTCCCCGGTGTAGCGCAGGTTCCGGCCGAAGTAGGTGGCCCGGAAGTCGGCGTTGCCGACGACGTAGCCATTGGCGAGGTCGTTCGTCGTCCCGCCCGCCGGCTTCGTCAACCGCAGCAACTCGTTCAGTGACAGGGTCGGGAAGGCTTTGGCGGTGGCCGTGGTGGCGTAAAAGCTGGAGGCGGGTGAGCCCCAGTTGAAGAAGGCCGTGTCGCTGAGGATCGACGAGATCGCCGAGGCGTCGGTGATCGTGTGCTGATGCGAGTTCGTATATTGGGCGGGGGTGGGCTGTGATATAGCGGCAATGCCGATCATATTCTTGCTCCACGGCCGGGTGCCTGAGTTTGTCACCCCGTCATGCACGTGTGAGATCGCCCCAGCGTACGCATGGGCGTGATAGTAGAGGTAGTTAAGGGCCGTGACATAGCTCAGCGGGCTGTAGATCTTTGTGCTTTCGGTCAGCGAGTGCTGCCAGGCAGAGGGGGAGTAGGTCTGCCAGCGGAAGGACAGGGCACCGTTGGTGTGGGTCAGACCGCCGTCCAGCAGCGAGTTGTTGTTGATGGTCATGTCGCCATTGGAAAACAGTACGTAGTCGGCGGGCACCATCGTCGTGGTCAGGGTGCTCGGCGAGTTCATGATCGCCCGCACGTAGATGGCCTGGCCGCCGGGCTTGCGTTGGCCGTCCGGATAGGTCGCATACCCGTCGACGCGGACGCCGAAGCGCAGCAGGCGGCTGGCCGGGACGTAGTTCTTATTGGTGGCGTCGTACCAGATGGGGTTGCCCCACTTGTCCGTGCCGGCCGTCGCGGAGCCGGTGGCCGTGGCGGAGCCGATCAGGGCGCCGTCCTCGTAGGTGGCGTCGAAGGAGCCGATCACCTCGCCCGTGACGGGATCGCTGACCGCGACCTGGGTGGCCATGTGCTGGGTGTTGTTGAAAAACGTGGAAGCCGGATTGCCGCTGCCGGCCGTGAGCTCGGACAGCGCCCGCTGGACACCCGCTTCGGCCACGGCGGAGGCCGTCATCGTCCGTTCTTCGTGGCGGGTCTTGATCGCCTGGAACTTGAAGACGCCCTGCAGGAACGCCGCCCCCAGCATCATCAGGATCGCCAGGAGGGCGAGTGAGGGGATTAGGGTAAATCCGCCCTGATGGCGACGGCGACGATTCATGGGCGTTTCCTCCTGGTGGCGGTGGCTCTCAACGGGCGGGGTTCACTGGGGATCCGGGTGTCAGTTCCGGACTTGGACTGAGGTGCGCAGGTCGCTGTATGCCTTGCGGCCGCCCGACTCGCTGACGACGGACACCCGGACGCGGATGCCGATGAGGCGGCGATAGGTGATGTTTAGGAAGGTCTCCCGTGCGGCGGTGGTCATGGCGCTCAAGCGGGTGTCAAAAGCCGCCGAGCCGGCCCCGTTCACTTCGCTGAGCAGGCTTGGATAGGTGAACTGCACGCTTTGCACCCCCCGCATGATCACCTGGCGCTTGGGGACGGGATTGGTGTCCGTGTAAGTGCCGGCCCCGATCGGGGCCTGGTCCATCCGGACCAGGTCACTCACGTCGAGCCGCATCGTGATCCGGTGGACGGCCGCCCCGCCGCCTGCCGGCACCTGAAAGTAGACGAGGGAGTTCGAGGCATCTGGCGGGACGGCGCTCAGTTCGGGATTGGGGCACCAGCGGCTCTGGCTCAATGGGGTGACGCTGACCTGCTGACTGAACAGTCGGGCCGCGGGCGCCGCCGGGAGAAAGAGGGCCCCGGAACTGTCAGCATAGTTGGTGTAAGGAAAAATCTCGGTCCCCGTATACGGCAGCAGGGGCAGGTCGGTGGCGATGATGTCACTCATGCCCAGGTACGTGTCGGGGTTGGCCGTGTTGGCGTATTTGATCTCCCGGACCAGCCGCTGCAGGGCGATCTCGGCCGCACCGACGGCGTTCGCCCGGTTGTTGCCGTCCCGCAGAGCCGCCGAGGAGCCGACGAACATGGTGAAGACCATACTCATGGCGATCGAGCCCACGAGGATGCCGATGAGCAGCTCGATCAGGGTGAATCCGCCCGGACGTGGCGCGCCAAAAGCCCTCGCACGGCGAGGGCTC
Organism: Candidatus Sericytochromatia bacterium; assembly: GCA_014377495.1. Classification (GTDB taxonomy): domain Bacteria; phylum Cyanobacteriota; class Sericytochromatia; order JACMPN01; family JACMPN01; genus JACMPN01. The sequence continues at coordinate 632 of JACMPN010000089.1, read as the reverse complement.
AGGGACTTGGCGGGTGATACAGCCATGGGGTTGATCGACCGATCGGTTTTCAGGATGCTGGGGATTTTAAAGGGTGCGGTTGAGCATGGTGGCCGTCCGGACAGCCTTACCGGGGCTCTGCACGCTCTCCATCTCGATGGTGATCTGCAGTTGGTTATCCATTTCGGTGCTGAGGTTGTTTTCCTTGAGCATGACGTCCCGCGTCAGGGTATACACCCGGAAGCCTGGCGGCAACTGGGTCGGCAGGGCCGTCCCACCATCACCCAGGGTCTTGCCGGTCATGAAGTTCACCGCCATCATCGTGCTCGTCCGCACGTGGTGGGCATCGGCCGAGGCCGCCACATCGCTGGCCAGGGCCGTGTAACCCACCGCACGGGACATCTCCAGCTCACGCTGGGCGACGTTGGTGACGACACTGCGCTCCCGGATGAGCCGGGTGCCGGTCGTGCCGATGACCAGCATCTGCCCGACCATCATCATCCCGATCGTGACCACGACGGACGTGACGAGTGCCTCGACCAGGGCAAAGCCCTTCTGATTCGTGCGGCGGGCCATGACTAGAACCCACCGCCGGCCGTGGCGGCCGGGGCTGCGGCTGCAGCGGGCTTGGTGGTGGTCGTCCCGTACTCGGG
>JACMPN010000088.1 GCA_014377495.1 Candidatus Sericytochromatia bacterium | reverse complement strand
TCTGATGCTCCTGGACGTGATGATGCCGGGCCTCAGCGGGCTCGTAGTCTGCCAACGGCTGCGCAGCGACCCGCTGACCATGTTCCAGCCGATCATCCTCGTCACCAGCCTGACCAGGCGCGAAGACCGCCTCGCCGGGATCGATGCCGGCGCCGATGACTTCCTGACCAAGCCCATCGACCCCCTGGAACTGGTGGCCCGGGTCCGCTCCCTGCTGCGGATCTCCCAGCAGCGGGACGAGATCGAGCGGTTGAAAAACGAATTCACCTCGATGCTCGTCCACGACCTGCGCAGTCCCCTGAACTCGATCCTCGGCTTTGGCCAATTGCTCGTCGACGACGCCTTTCCGGAGGAACGCCAGGACTCTGCCGCCCGCATCGTCTCCAGTGCCGAGCGGATGCTGCGGCTCGTCAACGACATTCTCGACGTCTCCCGCCTGGGAGCCGGTTTTCAGACGCTGACGCTGACCCGGCTGGCCCCCGGGCCCCTCCTGAACCAGGCGGTGGTCGAGATCCTGCCCCAGGCGAACCGGCGGAACATCCAGGTGCAGATGGCCCCGATGCTCGGGATGAGCCCGATCCTGGCCGACGAGGGCAAGCTGCGGCAGATCCTGACCAACGTCCTGGACAACGCCATCAAATTCGCCGCCCACCTGGTCCGCATCGAAGCGGACATGATCGGTGACTGGCTGCGGATCCGGATCAGCGATGATGGCGTCGGGGTCAGCGATGCCGAACGCCCCGCCCTCTGGCAGGCCTGGCATCAGACGGCCACTGGCCGCAAATCCCGTCAGGGCAGCGGTCTGGGCCTGGCCATCGTCAAGGGCCTCGTCGAAGCCCATGGAGGCCAGATCTCGGCCGAACGGGCCGCACTCGGCGGCCTGGCCATCGTCTTCACGCTGCCCATGGCCCCGCCGCCCGCGTGACGATGCGCCACGGATCTGGCGACAGGGCCTAACCGCCGCCAACGGCCATGTTCCTGCCACCCCCAAACGCAGCCCGCCGGTCCTCAATGAGGACCGGCGGGCTGTTTGAACCGGTCAGGCTAACCGGCTCTGCTGCTTAGCGGCGGCTGGGCGACAACGCCTTGAGGACGTTGATCCGACCGTAGCCGGTCTGGATGTCGAAGCCGGGGGTGTTGATGTCATCAGCCGAGGCTTCGATCTTGGCCCGGGTGGCCTTGTAGTCGAAGGCGGGGAACTGGCTGCGGACGAGGATCGCCAGGCCAGCGGCAGCCGGGGTGGCCATGCTGGTGCCGGAAGCGAAGCCGTAGTTCTGGCCCATGGCGGACTTGTAAGTCGGCAGGGTGGACCAGATCTTGGAGCCGGGGGCGACGACGGAGATGTGCTTGCCCCAGTTGGAGAAGCTGGACCGCTTGTCCTTGTCATCGCTGGAGCCGATCGGCATGACACCGGCGATACCGGCGGGGTAGCTGACCTTCTCGGCGCCATCGTTGCCGGTGGCAGCCACGACAAGAACATCCTTGCTGATGGCGTACTTGACAGCGTCTTCGATTTCCTTGGAGCTGGTGGGACCGCCGAGGCTCATGCTGATCACCTTGGCGCCCATATCGGCGGCCTTGGTGATGCCGAGGGCCACATTGGCGTAGGAGCCGGAACCGTTGTCATCCAAAACCCGGACGGAGAAGATCTTGTTGGCGGGGGCGATACCGGCGATACCGGTCTTGTTGTTGGTCAGAGCGGCGGCGATGCCGGCGCAGTGGGTGCCGTGGCCGTGGCCGTCACGGGGGTTGTTGTCGCCGTCGATCGTGTCGAAGCCGGGGAGGACTTTGCCCTTCAGGTCGGGATGGTCGGCGTCGATGCCGGTGTCAACGATGGCCAGGATGGTGTCGGGGTTGCCCTGGGTGATCTTCCAGCCTTCGACGGCCTTGGTGATCTGGGGGGCGTACTGCTTGGCGAAGTCGGGATCGTTCGGGGCCTCGGTGGCGGCGTCGCTGATGCGGGCGATGTAGTTGGGCTCGGCGTAGAGGACGCTCGGGTCGGCGCTGGCCTTGCGGACGGCGGCGAGCACGTCGTCTTCGGTCGTGACGACCGTGACGCCGATCGCAGTGATTTCCTTCTTGCGGGTGAGGCCGAGGCGGCTCATCGAACCGGCGGCAGCCCGGGAGTCCTTGAACTTGACGATCATCTCGCCGGGGATGAACTTGGCGTCGGGGCCGAATTTGCTGGCCTCGATGCCGACGGAGTTGCCGCTCGTGCCGGCGCTCATGCTGTTCAGCGCCGAACCGACAGTGCTGGCGAGCGGGCTCACGCTGGAGCAACCGGTCATCAAGCCGAAGGTCACGGCGAGGACAGCACTACCGATCTTATGGGTCTGGTTCACGAGGCACTCCTTAAATACGGATGATCGTTATCGACATCGGGCTGGCGCCCCGCCAGTCCCGTCGACCAGCTTCAAGCTTAAGTATAAGTTAATATAGGATGAAGGCCTGGGCGACTTGCGTGGTTTCCGCAAATATTTCCCCAAATCGCTTCCCTGACTGCCTTACACCCAACGGTGTCCGATAGCAAAAACAGCGCCCCCAGCGGGAACGTTAACGAGGGGGTGTCGTGGGACGGAGTCCCGACCGGGCGATTCGGCGAGGGTGCCGGCCCTACTTGAGAGAGCTGAGCGTCTTCCTGGCGTTGATCCGCCCGAAGCCGAAGCGATCGTCGAAGCCCTTGACGCCGAGATCATCGGCCCCCTTGGTGATCGCCGCCTTGACCTGGGCCGGTGTCTGCCGGGTGCCCTGGCTCTTGACCAAAGCCGCCAGACCGGCCACGAACGGGGCCGCCATGCTGGTCCCGTCCAGAGAGGCGTAGTCCTTGCTGTAACCGGACTGGTTCAGCGTCACGGCATAGGTAGGGAACGTGCTGACGATCCCGGTGCCGGGAGCCACCACGGACATCCAGCTGCCGAAGTTGCTGTAGCTGGCGAGCCGATCCTGGGCATCGGTGGCGCCCACGGCAATGACGCCGGCAAACTTGGCGGGGTAGCTGGCGACGCTGGCCCCGTCGTTGCCCATTGCCGCCACGATCACGCAGTTGCGCCGGGCCTGGGCATAGGCGACGGCGTCCTTCATCAGGGGATCCGCCTGGTCGGTGCCGAGGCTGAGGCTGATCACGTCGGCGCCGTTGTCGGCGGCCCAGACGATGCCCGTCGCCACATCGTCATCGGCTCCGTTGCCGCTGGCATCCAACACCTTGACCGGCATCAGCATCGCCTTGGGGGCCATGCCAGCCACGCCGACGGCGTTATCCGTCACGGCGGCGGCGATGCCGGCGCAGTGGGTGCCGTGACCGTGGTCGTCCTTGCCGGAAGGCTGGGCGGCAATCGTGCTGAAACCGGTGAGCAGCTTGCCTTTGAGGTCCGGGTGGTTGAAGTCCACACCCGTATCGATGATGGCGATGGCCACCTGCCCGTTGCCGGGGGTGATCTTCCAGGCGGCTTCGGCATCGACCTTGGTCAGACCGTACTGCAGGTTCCGCAGCGGATCGCTGGTGCCCTTGCCGGATTTGACCGACAGGTCGGTGCCGTTGCGGACCAGCCGCGGCAGACTGACCTTGCCGGGGAGGCGGGCATACTCGATGCCCTCGTCAGCGCTCATCCGGGCCAACAGGTCGGCGGCATCCATCGTCGCCGGGACGGGCACGACGTCGACGCCGATGGCATCCAGCACATGGGGGATGACCAGGGTGACCCGGTACTTCTGCTCGAACGCCAGCCGGGTCGAGTCCGCACCGCTGCCGGTCTTGCGCTTGACCACCAGATGGGTGGCCTGCCGCACGGAAGCCTGCTGGACCGGCTCCGGAGAGGCAGGGGACAGGCGGGGTGAGGTCGGGGTCGTCGACAGGCCGCACGCGCCGAGCAACGCCGTCGTGAGGCTGAATGCCACCCAACGACTTGCCGAACGCCCGGTCAAACCTGTCATCGCCGACCTTTCAGGTCAAAGGTGTTTGCGCCCGTTACCTACCCATTACTAAATGAGGGGTTAACCTGGGCTTATCATAAGCCCCGGCGACGGGACAAATCAAGAAAAACCGGGATAAATCAAGGGAAAACTCCGGTGGGCACCCGGGCGGCAAGAAAATTCAGCGCCGGCCACCGTCTCACGGCGGTAGGGGGGCGTCGGTCATAATCAGGCGCAACACCGTCGCCTGGTCAATCAGGAGGGTCCCATGGCGTTTGCTCGCCTCGCTGTCCATGCAGCTACCCACCCACGTCTCGATGTGCCCGGCGGCATTGCGGATCGGGCGACCACGGACGGGGTGCCAGCGGTAGACCCCGTCGGCACGGCGCCGGTGATACTCGACATCGGAGGGCAGGTTCATACCGGGGGGCATCCCAGCCTGACAGAGCCCGCCACCGGGCAGGCCCTGTCAGGCGAGGGCCGGGCAATTGTGTCCGGCCCTCGCCGCGGACCTCCGCCCACGGGCCACCAGCGACGATGGCCGAGGCGGGTTAGATGCCCGGTGAACCCGGGCATAACGTACAGGTAACCTTGTGCCCCGGTCGGGGGTTCCCCGAGCCGGATTGCGCCGGTCGGAGCTTAGGAGCACACACATGGGCGGGTTTGGCCCCCTGACGAAAGGTCTGCTGAACGGCACCGAAAAACTCGTGGCGAGCAGCCTCAAACTCGTTGGCAAAGCCGAACAAGGGCTCGGTAAGACCGTCACCACGGGTCTGACCGACGTCGATCACCTGCTTGGCAAAGTCGGCAACGGCAACGCCCTCAAGGAAGTCGGCCTGTTCACCGATACGGGGGTCCAAGCCGTCACGA
>JACMPN010000087.1 GCA_014377495.1 Candidatus Sericytochromatia bacterium | reverse complement strand
TCGCCGGTCTGACCCTGTCGGGAGCGGCCACCCTCGCCCACGACCTCTGGGTCCAGGTCGTCCGCAAAGGCGTGGCCTCCGAAGGCGAACAGCTGAAAGTCGCCCGCCTCTCGTCGGCGGCCCTGGGTATCGTGGCCATCCTGCTGGGCCTGTCGTTCAAGGGCCAGAACGTCGCCTTCATGGTCGGCCTGGCCTTTGCGATCGCCGCCAGTGCGAACTTTCCGACCCTGCTGTTGGCGATCTACTGGCGCCGGCTCTCCACGGCCGGTGCGGTGGCGGGGATGATCACCGGGACCCTGTCGGCTTTGCTGCTCATCTACCTGTCGCCGACGATCCAGGTGGATATGCTCGGCCATGCGGCCGGGATCTTCCCGCTGAAAAACCCGGGACTCGTCACCATCCCCCTGTCGTTTGCCGTGGCGATGGTTGTCTCCCTGCTGTATCCGGAACCCGCCGCAGCCGACAAGTTCACCGAAATGCAGCGCCGGGTCCTGCTCGGCGCCGAGCCACACGAGGCCTGATGGCGACGTATCAGGCCCTGACGGTGGCGTTGGCAGAACGGTTGCTGGACCAACTGCCTGGCAACCGGCCCTTCCTCTTCCATTCGGCCCGGGTGGCGGCTTACGCCCAGCGGGTCTGCGCGCGGCGGGGTCAAACGGCCGACACGGACGTGCTGCGCTGGGCGGGGACCTTTCACGACATCATGGTCCTCCTCCCCTTTCGCCTCAGGCCCTGGGGGGCCGACTACGTCAGCGACTCAGCCGAACTGGCCGGCGTCTACCTGACGGCCAAGGGCCTGCTCGATCCGGCGCGCATCCAGCTGGTCCAGGCCTGCATCCAGCACCATCACGACCTGCGGACGCATCCCCATCCCCTGGTCGAGGCCTTTCGCCTGGCCGACTGGCTGGAAGTGTCCCAGGGCCTGATGCGGGCGGGTCTGACGGCCACCGACATGGCCGAGGTGCGGGGGATCCATCCGCCGGCAGGCTTCGGCCAGGCACTCGCCGGGGTGATCCTGCGCGTGATGAACCCGATCCGGCCGATCCATGGTTTCCGCCTGTTCTGGCCCGTGCGGCGGTATCCGACCCCGTAGGCGGGCGGCCACAGGCGCAGGCGATGCCGTCGGATCAGCCCGTCTGCCCGGCCGCCGGCATGCCCAGATGGGCCCGCAGGTCCCCGAGGGGCATCGCCAGCAATGCCTCATACGGGATCGGGTGCCGATAAAGCGAACGCTGCCCTTTGGCCAGCACCCAGGCCCGCAGCACCCGGCGCGGGTTCAGGCAACAGCCGAACAGGGCCGCCGTCGCATTCAGGGCAAAGATGAACAGGGTGGGACAGCCCGTCCGCATTTCCCAGGCGCCGATCTCCCCTTCGCCGACCCAATCCGTGCCATAGCCGGCGGCGACGTGATGCAGGTCGTGCCAGGGGATGGCCTTGCGACGATCCGGGGTGTTGGGGATCGTCAGTGGGATGCCGACCACCCTGACAGTGACTGTCGGGGCCAGATACCCGCCGAGGGTGAAACCGTTGTCGCACAAGTAGCGGTCCCGGCCCTCACGGACCGTGAAGGTTGCGGGCTGTGGTGTGGACATGCGACCTCCAAAGCTTCGGAACGGCTGCGCTCAGTGTCGCAGACGCACCGGGGTCCGAGCCCCCGTGGCGCCGGCACAGCTGTTCCAGACCCGGCCGAATCCGACAAGGGCAGCCTGCACAAAGTAGGTCAACCAGACCCCGGCCAGGGACATGGCGCCAGCGTCACACCCCCAGCACCTGCCGACGGAAACGCCCGATCGGCTTGACCGCCTTTGCAAAAATTTAACCTCCATGTGATCGGCGTGCGAGCGCCATGTGACTGGGCTTGGGGCACACTGTAGCCATCAAGCAAGTCAACCGATCAATCTGGAAAGGAAACCATCGATGTTTAACGAGAAGACGTCCCACTCCTCGAGCTTCGTCCCCAAGCTGCTGGCCGCCATGTTGGCCCTCAGCGTGCCGGTCGCCTGCACACCGAGTGCCATGCCCAACACCCCCCAGGGCCAGACCCAGACCAGCCAGACCCCGACCGGTGCCACCCCGACGACGACTGCCCGCGCCAACACGG
>JACMPN010000086.1 GCA_014377495.1 Candidatus Sericytochromatia bacterium | reverse complement strand
GCAGGCGATCGCACCCTTGGTGTGGCCCTGCAGGCGGACTCCGCCTTCGACGGAGGCACTGACCAGCGTGGGGGCGGATTTGCCGCCGATCGGGGCCTTGATCCCGGCCGAGATGCCCACCTTGAGGCCGCCTTCGGCACTGTTCGTAAAGCTGATCAAATCGCCCGGCCGCAGGTTGTTGCTGCGTGATTCGAGGTCCCGCTCGACTTGGGGCGCCTTGTGCGTCAGCGGAGTCAACGGCGCTGGATCCGGCTTGGGATCCGGCAGGGAGGCGACCGTGACGCCCAAGGCCGGCAATTCGTATTTCTTGGCGAGCGCCGCCATGCTGTCCTGCAGATCCATCGCCTTGCAGAAGTCACCGCTGGCCAGTGCCTGCGTGCGCTGCTGGAACAGGTTCTGGAACTGGGCCCTGACCTCGGGCTGCAGCTGCACGCTGAACAGTTTGGCGGCCTTGACACTCGTCACGTTTTCGAAGACGGTCAGGTCCTTTTTGAGCTGTCCAAGCGGATCGGGACCGAGGCGCAGGGCCGCCGTCACCTGGGTGTAGGCCTCGTTGCGGGCCTCCCTCGGGCTCGTCCCCTGCTTGCCCTGGGCACTGGGCTGCAACAGCTTGACGTAGGTGCGGGTGATGTCCCGGGCCTGCGACGACGTCAGCCCCGGCATCGAGGTGATGTTCTTGGCGACGCGGACGGCTTCCATGGCCCGGCTGGAGTCGGAGATCTCGCCACTCTGCCGCAGGGCGTTCAGGTCGGACATCGACACTTTGGTGTGCTCGGTGCCGTACGTGAAAATCACCGCATCGCCGGAAAGGCTGATCGCCGTCGGCGTCTTGTCCTGGAACATGGCGATTTTGGCCCGGGCCTCGTCTTTGGTCGCCGTCGTGGGCGGGGTCAACGAAAATGCCGAAACCTCGCCCACGAAGACGAAGGATTGGGTGACTTGGGCGACGTCTCCGGGCGGCGGCGGGGGCGCACGGTCAACGACTTGGGACGACTCCGCCTCGACGCTTTCATTGCCTTCCGGGATCGTGGCCAGCGTTGGCTTGAACGGCGATTTCGCAGGCGGATCGACGGTGACGGGCGGGGCCGAGGACCCGATGCTGTCGCTATAACCCATAATGTGGCCTCCAACTGTCAGGACTGTATGGTGCGCGAACCCAGGCGATGATTATCCCTTTAATCGTAAACCATCAGGCGCCTGGTTTTCAGGCAAAAGACCGCCCGGGGATTCGTGGCCACTGATCCTTGTTGCCCGACAGCTGTCCCAAACGGCGCCGGGGCCTAATCGGCCGGCGCGGCTTCCGGCTTTGGTGTGTAGACGGTGATGCCGTCCAGCTGGCTGGCAACCGTGTTGTACGGAAACGCCGACCGGCTGTAGCCGTCGCCATTGCCGACATGCCCGTTGCCGCTGTCTCGGAAGACCTGTAGGCCGGCGCTCCAGCCGACCCGCAGGCTACCCAGCCATTGACGGGTGTCGGCCCAGGCGTCCCGGGCGTGGACCCGGCCGACGGCCAGCGACTCCTCGACGCGGTCGACGAGGTGCGAGGTCTGCTCGACCTTTTCGCCGACGACGGCACTGACGGAGTCGAGCCGATGCATGATGTGTTGCAGGTCCTGCATCATCGGGCTCAGGTCACGCTCGACCTGACGGGTGAATTCGGCCACGACGCGCAAGACTCCCCGCAGCTCGAGGGCTACGGCAACGAGCGTGACGATCAGCGCCAGCGTCGCCAGCCCGATCGCTCCCCAGATAAGGTCGCCGACAGAGACCAGCATGTGGTGTTACTCCGCTTTTCCCTCGGCGGCCGGCCGGTCGGAGCGTGCTTCGCCTGCGGCTTTGCGGCCGGCATCGATCGCACCACTGATCAGGGAGATTTTTTTGCCCAAAGTCTCGCGGACGTTGCCGAACCGGCCGCCGGCCTGTTCTTTGGCGTCTTCGACGAGCTTGGCGCCCTTCTCTTTGATGTCGACCATGCCTTCGTTCAGCTGGTGCCGGGTCTCGTTGCCGCTGCGGGGGGCCATCAGCAGGCCCATCACCGCACCCAGCGCACCACCCAGCAGGGCGCCACCGAGAAATGCCCCGAATTTGCCTTGGTTTTGCTCTGCCATCGCCACACTCCTTATTATGCCGGCCGTGAAACGGTCGCCATCCGGTCGACCCCCGATTTGGTGTCGGGCTTCCAGCCACTGAGGGCCATCCGGGCCAGCGCCTGGCTCCAAAAGCCCGGCGCTCGTCCCGTCATCCGTCCGAGCAGATGACTCAGCAACAAGGTTGCCACGTCACGTGTCCCGGTATCCAGTCGTCCCGCTAAGGTAGTCGCCTGGTCATCCAGCCCATGGGCCTGCAACAGCACATCACGCCGCATCTCAACGAGCATGGCGTGGACCTCCGGCATCCGGGCCTGCTGCTCACGCCGCCAGTCCCGCATCCGGCCGACCAGTTGCCAGCCATATACGGTACCCGTCAGCGCCAGGGCCAGTAAAATCAGACCGCCGACAAAGCGAAGAATGTCTTCCATCCCCTCGTCCCTAACCGTCTTGCGACATGCGGCCTGCGACCGTTCTGAGCGGGCCGAAGACCGGCGAGCGGCTGCGCTACGCACCATTGGCCCACCATACCATAGGCCATGTCAAAGCAAGCGAACCCGCCATCACGCAGCTTTTGGCATCTCTGCCGATCATGCTACTGCCTGAGGGGCTGCCAGGGCAGGTCAATCGCTCACAAAGAAAAGCGTGTCAGACAACAGGCTTGGGCAATGCCGCCAGCTTGCGCTGGATGTCGAGACACTCCAGCAGTTGTGCGTCGCTGAGCAGGCCGCCGTCCAGCATGATCTGGCCCATCGGCAGCCGCGCTTCGGGCGGCTGCCCGGCCTGTTTATCGAGTGCATTCTGGGGCGCTTCGGCTGAAATGTAGCCTTTGCGCACCAGAATCTCTCCGAGTTTGAAGACCGGCATCGCGCGGTCCGGTTAGCTTTCGCCGGCTTCCGGACCGGCCTCGTCGGCCGTCTGCATGTCATCACCGCCATCAACGGAGCCGTCCCCGTCCGGCGATGCACCCAACTCGCCATCCGGCGACTCCGCCAGGACGCCGTCGATCAGGTCCTCCGGCAGAGCCGGCGAGCCGGCAGCGTCCCCTTCGGTCTTGTCGTCCTCGACAATGGCCATCTGGGCTACGGCGACGATCTCGTCGTCCTTGCCGAGCTTCTGCAGGCGGACGCCTTGGGTGCCCCGGCCGAAGACGGAGATCTGGGCGACCTTTTGACGGATGACGACACCGCTCTTGGTGACGATCATGATCTCCTCGTCGCCGTCGACGCCGAGCAGACTGGCCACCTTGGCGCCCTTGCGCAGCTTGACGTTGATCAGGCCGACGCCGCCCCGGCTCTGCAGCCGGTACTCCTCGATCGCCGTCCGCTTGCCGTAGCCGTCGGTGGTCACGACGAGCACCTGGCGGTTCGGCTCGACAAGGTCAAGGCCGACGACGCCGTCGCCGTCACGCAGCGTCACCGCCCGCACGCCCCGGGCCGTCCGGCCCAGTGCCCGCAGATTGTCGGATTCGTTGAACCGGATCGCCATGCCGTTGCGGGTGCCGACGATCAGGTCCTTGGTGCCGTCCGTCTGGCAGACCCAGCCCAGGCCGTCGCCCTCGTCCAGATCGATGGCGATCAGGCCGTTACGGCGGACGTTGGCGAAGTGCTTCAGCTCCGTCTTCTTGATGACGCCGTTGTGGGTGAGCATGATCAGGAAGTGGTCTTCCGTGAACTGCTCCACCGGGATGATCGCCGTCACCTTTTCGTCCGGGTTCAGGGCCAGCAGGTTGGCGATGCTGGAGCCTCGGGCCGTGCGGCTCGCCTCGGGCAGCTCGTACACCTTCAGGTGGTAAGCGACGCCGCGGTTCGTGAAGATCAAAATCGACATGTGGGCCGTGCCGATGAAGAAGTGGCGGATGAAGTCGTTTTCACGGGCGGTGATGCCCGCCACCCCCCGGCCGCCCCGGTGCTGGGCCTCGAACGTGTCCATGTGGACCCGCTTGATGTAGCCCTGCTCCGTCATGAAGCAGGCCATCGGCTCGTTGGGGATCAGGTCCTCGTGGCGGAAATCGCCCAGATCCGGCGTCAGCCGCCTGCGCCGGGCGTCGCCGAACTTGGCGATCAGCCCCTCGAGCTCGGTGTGGATGATGGCGTAGATCCGTTCGGGCTTGGCGAGGATGTCCTTGTAGTCCGTGATCTTCGCCTGCAGCTCGGCATGCTCGTTGTCGAGCTTGTTCTTTTCCATCGCCGTCAGGCGGCGAAGCTGCATGTCGAGGACGGCGTTCGCCTGACGCTCGCTCAGCTGGAACCGCTGCATCAGGCCCGTGCGGGCCTCTTCGGTGCTGTTGGCGGCCCGGATCAGGAGGACGGCGGCATCGAGCTTGTCCAGGATGGTCAGGAAGCCGGTGACGAGGTGGTCCCGGTCCTCCGCTTTTTTGAGGAAGTACTGGGTGCGGCGGGTGACGACCTCGAAGCGGTGCTCGAGGAAGACCGTCAGGCACTCGCGCAGGCCCATCGTCCGGGGGCGCCGGTTGATCAGGGCGAGCAGGTTGACGCTGAAGTTGTCCTGCATCTGAGTCTGTTTGTACAGGTTGTTCAGGACGACCTGGGCGACGGCGTCCCGCTTCAGCTCGATGACCATCCGCATGCCGTCACGGTCGGACTCGTCTCTGAGATCGGAGATGCCGTCAATCTTCTTGTCGCGGACCAGATCGGCGATGTGCTCGATCAGGCGGGCCTTGTTGACTTGGTAGGGGAGCTCGTTGACGATGATCGCCATCCGGCCCGGCCGGACCTCTTCGACGATGCAGACGGCCCGGACGGTGACGGAGCCCCGGCCTGTCAGCTGAGCCTCGCGGATGCCCCGAGTACCCATGATGATCCCGCCTGTCGGGAAGTCGGGGCCGAGGACAAAGGCGCCCAACTCCTCGGTGGTGGCCTCGGGCTCGGCGATCAGGTGCTGGACGGCCCGGCAGACCTCGGTGAGGTTGTGGGGCGGGATATTCGTGGCCATGCCGACGGCGATGCCGGTGGAGCCGTTGAGCAACAAATTCGGGGCCATGCTGGGGAGGACGATCGGCTCTTTCAGCGTGCCGTCGAAGTTGTCGGAGTAGTCGACCGTGTCGGCTTCGATGTCGGCCAGCAGCTCGACCGAGAGGCGGCTGAGCCGGGCCTCGGTGTACCGCATGGCGGCGGCCGGGTCACCGTCGACAGAGCCGAAGTTGCCGTGGCCGTCGGCCAGCGGGTAGCGGCAGGGAAAGTCCTGGGCCAGGCGGACCATGGCGTCGTAAACCGACTGGTCGCCGTGGGGATGGTACTTGCCGAGGACTTCACCGACGAGACGGGCAGACTTCTTGAAGGGCTTGTCCGGCGTCATGCCCAGCTCGTGCATGGCGAACAGGATGCGCCGGTGGACGGGCTTTAGACCGTCCCGGGCATCGGGCAGGGCCCGCGAGACGATGACGGACATGGCGTAGTCCATGAAGGACTGCCGCATCTCCGTCTGGATGAGGATGTCGATGATGTTTCCATCTTCGTAAGTAGCACTGGCCATTGACAGACTCCGCGCGGTCTCGAAATTGCCCAGGCATTGTACCAGAAAGCAGACATGGCCGTGCCGGTAGGGTTTTCAGGCCAGGGCAAGGGTCCGTTGGTCCGGTGCAGGCCGCTTTGGGAGTGCCGAGAGGCCCGGATGCCATGCCATGCGGCTCTCCGTGCCAAGCCGGTGAGCGCTTTTGCTGCCATCACCCAGCCAGCAGGCTCCTGAAACCGGTTTCAGGAGCCTGACACGGCCACGCGTGGGCCTCCCCACATGCGCCGCCCCGGCAGGGTCAAACAGCTGCCTCACCCCCATTTACCCAGTCAAGCAAGCCCGGTAATTAACAGCTGGCCGAATAGGGAGGATGTAGAACCGCCTGTGGAGCAGGCGGGTGGAGAGGACGCCATCATGCCGCTGAACACCAGTGCTCAGCGCTTGCGCTACACCGCCAGCCAGCCCAATGCCCTCAAGGCCGATCCGGGGTCGGTAAAACCTTCCGTCCCCGCCCGCCCGGCGGACCGTCTCGCCGTGACGCCGTATCGGCAGCCGCGTGACGCCCTGACACGAGCCCAATCCGCTGCGTGTGGCCGATGAGCATGTAAGGGCAGGTGAACATATGGCCAAAGTTTGTGTCGCTGATAACCAATGACCGGCGCTCGGCAGGTCACCGTGTAAAATCTTGCCCGGTAACCGTCGTCCCGGCATCCGGATGGGTCTATAGTCGAAGGGCGGGAGTAAGGACCCTACGGAAGGATTTATGGCCAACGAGATCAGCACCGCGCAGAGCCTGATAGCCGTCGATGCTTGGATTGATGTGATCCACGCCAACAGCAACGGCGGCGACCGCACGGCCTTCAAGGCCTCGCGGCCCAAATTC
>JACMPN010000085.1 GCA_014377495.1 Candidatus Sericytochromatia bacterium | reverse complement strand
TGGGCGGCCATTCCCTGTTGGCGACCCGGGTCATGTCGCGACTGCGCCAGGTCTTTGACGTCGAAATGCCGCTTCGGACCCTATTCGAGCAGCCGACGGTGCGGGGTCTGGCCCAGGCGATCGCCGACGGGCAGTCGACAGGCACCAGTCTCGTCAAACCGCCGATCCGGCCGATCGACCGGAGCGGCTATCTCCCCTTGTCCTTTGCCCAGCAGCGCCTGTGGTTCCTGGACCAGCTGGAACCCGGCAACCCGTTTTACAACATGTCTGCAGGCCTGCGCCTGACAGGCCGTCTGGACACATCGGCACTGCAGTCGGCCCTCGATGACATCGTCCGGCGCCATGAATCCCTGCGGACCACTTTTCCGGCCGTGGATGGTCAACCCGTCCAACGGATCACCCCGCCCGGCCCCCTGGCCTTGACCCGCACCGACCTCCGTCACCTGCCCGAGGCGCAACGACTCGTCGAAGCCCAACGCAGCGCCGACCTGGCGGCACAGACACCCTTCGATCTCACCACCGATGCCCTGCTGCGTGGCGCGTTGATCCAAGTGGGTGACGAGGAGCATATCCTCGTCGTCACCCTGCACCACATCGTCGGTGACGGGTGGTCGGTCGGCATCCTCGTCAACGAGTTTTCCACCCTCTACGATGCTGCCGCAAACGGTCAGCCCTCACCACTGCCCGATCTGCCCATCCAGTACGGTGATTTTGCCGTCTGGCAGCGCCAATGGCTGCAGAGCGAGCGAATCGACGCCCAACTGGGCTATTGGAAGCAACAGCTTCAAGGCGTCCACACGCACCTCGACCTGCCCGGCGATCGTCCCCGGCCGGACGTGCTGACTTTCCAGGGCGCCACGCTGACCTTCGACATTCCAGCGTCCGTCACCGAGCCCCTCAAGGCGTTGAGCCGCAGCGAGGGCATCACGCTCTATATGGCGCTCCTGGCCGCATTTGAGGTCCTCCTCCACAGCTATTCCGGCCAGGAGGATTTCATCGTCGGTTCCCCGATCGCCAACCGCACCCAGGAGGATACCGAAAGCCTGATCGGCTTTTTTGCCAACACGCTGCCTTTGCGTGCCGACGTCAGCGGCAGCCCGAGCATGCGCCAGCTCATGCAACGGGTCCGCACGGTCGCCTTGGGCGGATTTGCCCACCAGGACGTCCCGTTCGAAACCATCGTCCAGGCCATCAGCCCCACACGCAGCCTGGCTTACTCGCCGCTCTTCCAGGTCCTGTTCATCCTGCAGAACGCCCCGCTCAAACCGGTCGCCCTCAGCGGGCTGACGTTGAGCCCGGCCGACAGCCGGAACGACACGGCCAAATTTGACCTCACTCTCTCGCTCAGCGAGACCAATAACGGCCTACAGGGATCGCTGGAATACAGTACGGACCTGTTTGATACCGCCACGGCCGCCGCCCTGGCCGGTGATTTCGCCTCCGTGCTGGACGCCTGCGTCACCGCGCTCGATCAGCCGATCGATCGGATCCTCCCGGATCGCCTGCAGCAGGCCAAATCTCGCCGCAAGACATGGGATGTGGTGGTGGCCGCCACGTTTACAGCCGAACCGATCGGCGACTCACTCACCTATTGCCTCGATGACGTGCACGTCCCCCATCGGCTGGCATTCGCGCCGTATGGTCAACTCATCCAGCAATTGCTCGATCCACAGGGCCTTTTCGCCCACAATGCAGGCGGACTGAATCTGGGCCTGCTGCGTTGGGAGGACTGGCTGCGGCACGAGTCGCAAGATCTGGGCCCCGAGGCGCTTGCAGCCAAGCTCGCAGGGCACCTCGGCCTGTTCATTGCGGCGGTCCGGACGGCAGCGGCGAGCCAGCGCGCCGCCTTGCTCCTCGTCATCTGCCCGCCGTCGGACCGATTCCTGGTCGAACCGGTCCTCCGGGTTTGCCTCAGCGATCTCGAACACCAGCTCATCACGGCCGTCGCCGCCTTGCCCGGAGTCCGGATCATCGGCAGTGACGAGGTGGCCGGGGCATACCCCAACGCCGACGGCCGGGATCCCCGCCGGGACGAGCTGGCCCACGTCCCTTACATGCCGGCGTTCTTCACGGCGCTCGGGGCCATGGCCGCCTCGTGCATCGCCACGGCACCCGCAGTCGATCCGGGACATCGTCAAACCTTGCGCCTGGCCGATGCGCAGGTGATCCCCCAAGCTGCCGCCGACGCCCTCACGGTGACGTCATTCATGGCGCAGCTGAATCTGGCGGTGACGATCGCCGCCCCCCAGCCGGGCCAGATGGCCAAAACCGCCGATCTCACCCAGCATGCCAATCAGCTTTGCACAACAGGCATCGGGCGGACCGCCGAGGCCATCGACGCCCTCGGTGATCAAGGCATGGTCTGCCATGCCGTCACGGTGCGGGACCGTTTTGGCGATTATGGCGTCGTCGGCACCCTGCTGTACCGCCCGGAGGCCGAAAGCCTCATGGTCGACACCCTAGTCCTCAGCTGCCTCGCCTTCGGTCGCGGCGTGGAGCACCGCATGCTTGCCACGGCCGGCAAAACGGCGCTGGCTGTCGGCCTGGCCACGGTTGCCGTGCCGGTCGTGGTGTCGCCGCACAACAGCCAGACGGTGGCGTTTTTGGATGCCGTGGCCGGCCCATTCCGGGAAACGCGGCCTGACGGTTTCCTCTACCGCCTGCCGTCGCAACTCGCCGCAAACCTGTGTCTCGATGACGAGACGCCGTCGTCCGCCGTGCCGTTCCCATCGCTCACCGCCGTGACCCGGCCCACGCTGCACCCGGCTGCACGTCAGCGTCTCGTGGCCGACTGGGGCAATCCCAAATCCCTGCTGGAGCGGATCAAGCAGCACAAGCGTCGGGTCCGATCCGAGGCCGCCGGCGACTACGTGGCCGCCACCACAGCCACCGAGCAGGCAGTCGCCGCCATTTGGGCCGATGTCCTCGGTGTGGAACGCATCGGCATCCTGGACAATTTCTTCGAACTGGGCGGCCATTCCCTGCTGGCGACCCAGGTGATCTCCCGGTTGCGCCAGGCATGTGACGTGGACCTGCCACTCCGGGCCTTGTTCGAGCATCCGACCGTGCAGAGGCTGGCCGAGGCCATCGCCGAGCATCAGGCCGTCGCCCCCGGATTTACCAAGCCGGCGCTCCTGCCGACGGTACGCCATGGCGATCAGGCCGTGTCGTTCGCTCAGCAGCGTCTGTGGTTCCTGGACCAGCTGGAACCCGGCAGTGCGGCGTACAATATGCCGGCCGCCCTGCGCCTGACCGGCACGTTGCAATTGCCAGTCTTGGCAACGGTGTTGACCGAGTTGGTCCGCCGTCATGAGAGCCTGCGCACGACCATCGTCACCGTGGACGGCAAACCGTGGCAGCGCATCGCTGATGCTGGTCCCATGCCGCTGCCGGTCATCGATCTGACTGACAGGACCGGCGACGTCCAGGCCCAGGCGCTCCGTCAGGCGATCGATGCCGAGGCGAACAAACCCTTCGATCTGGCGGCGGGGCCCCTGTTCCGGGCGACGCTGGTCCGGCTGGGTGCGGAGTCCCACGTGCTTCTGGTAACGATGCACCACATCGTTTCGGACGGCTGGTCGATCGGCGTCCTCGTCGACGAGACGGCCGCCCTCTATGCCGCCTATGCAGCGGGTGCCGCTTCACCGTTGCCGGAACTCGCCATCCAGTACGCCGATTATGCCGTCTGGCAACGAAGCTGGCTGCAGGGTGAGCCCCTCTCGGACCTGGTGACCTACTGGAAAGGCAAACTCTCGGGCGATCTGGTGCCGTTGCCGCTGCCCACGGACCGCCCCCGGCCGGCACAGCAGAGCTTTGCCGGTTCTGTCCGCCGGCTGACCCTGCCGCCGGCCTTGGGTCACAGCCTGAGCACACTCGGCCAACGCCACGGGGCGACGCTGTACATGGTGCTTTTGGCCGCCTATCAGACTTTGCTGTATCGCCTCAGCAATCAGTCCGACATCATCGTCGCCTCACCCATTGCCGGACGCACCCAGACGGCCCTGGAAAACCAGGTCGGGTTCTTCGTCAACACCCTGGCCATGCGCACTGACGTCGCCGCCGGGACGGCGTTCACGGCGTTGCTGGACCAGGTGAAGCAGACCAGCCTGGAAGCCTTCGCCCACCAGGACCTGCCCTTCGAGATGCTCGTCCAGGAAGTGCAGCCCGAAAGGAGCCTGAGCCACCCGCCCATCGCCCAGGCCATGTTCACCCTGCAGGAATCGGCTGAACGCCGGCTGCAGCTGGGCGACCTCCAGCTCGACGTCGTGCCGGCTGCCCAGCGCACCGCCAAGTTCGACCTCACGTTGAGCGTGATCACCGGTGAGGCCGGCCTGGAAACCGAGTGGGAATACAACACGGATCTGTTCGACGGTGAGACGGTCGATCGCTGGATGGGCCATTTCCAGACCCTGCTGGCCGCCATCGTCGCCGCCCCGGAAACCGCCGTCGACCGGTTGGACATCCTGACCGCCACGGAAGTCACGCACCTGCTCGTCGATTGGAACCGGACGGGTTCCGTCCCGGCCACGGGCCTGGGCATGCATCAGCTGTTCGAGCAGCAGGTTGCCCGCACACCCGACGCCGTCGCCCTCGTGCATCCCGACCGGTCACTGTCCTATCGTGAGCTGGATGGCCGGGCCAATCAGCTGGCCCATCGCCTGCAGGCCCTGGGCGTCGGCCCGGAGACTCTCGTCGGCGTCTGCCTGGATCGGAACATCGACCTGGTGGTCGGATTGCTGGGCATTCTCAAAGCCGGCGGTGCCTATGTACCGCTGGATCCCGCCTATCCCGCCGAACGCCTGGCCTTCATCCTGGAGGACACGGCAGCGCCCGTACTGCTGACCCACACGAGCCTCTCGGGCCTCGTCCCGGCCGGCAACGCCCAAGTGCTGCACCTGGACACGGATTGGCCGAGCATCGCCACCGAATCCGCCTCCGCACCCAGCTCGCCGGTGACCGACCGCAACCTCGGCTACATCATCTATACCTCGGGCTCGACGGGCCGCCCCAAGGGTGTGGCAATCGAGCACCGCAATGCCGTGACCATGCTGCTCTGGGCCCAAAAAGTCTATCCGCCCGCCGTCCTCAAGGGCGTGCTGGCGGCAACGTCGATCTGCTTCGATCTGTCGGTGTATGAGCTGTTCCTGCCGATCAGCGTCGGCGGGACGATCTTCCTGGCCGACAATGCCCTGCATCTGCCGACCCTGCCGGCCAGAGACCGGATCACCCTGGTGAACACGGTGCCCTCCGCCATGTCGGAACTCGTGCGCTCCGGCGGGTTGCCGGCCTCCGTGCGGGTGGTGAACCTGGCCGGTGAACCTTTGCCCAACGAGTTGGCCCAACGGGTCTACCGGACCGGCGTGACCCAGGTCTGGAACCTGTACGGTCCGTCCGAGGACACGACCTATTCCACCTTTACCCTCGTCCCCAATGGCAGCACCGTGCCCGTACACATCGGCCGCCCGATCGCCGATACCCAGGCCTACGTCCTCGACGGAAACCAGCAACCGGTCCCCATCGGGGTCATCGGCGAGCTGTATCTGGGCGGCGACGGCTTGTCCCGGGGCTACCTGCACCGGCCGGAACTGACGGCGGAGAAGTATGTCCCAAATCCCTTTGGCCCAGGCCGGCTCTATAAGACGGGCGATCTGGTCCGGTATCTGCCGGACAGCAACCTGGATTACGTTGGCCGGGTCGACTTCCAGGTCAAGGTCCGGGGCTTCCGCATCGAATTGGGCGAGATCGAAAGTGCCCTGCTAAGCCAACCGGGTGTCCGGGAAGCCATCGTCCAGGTGCGGGAAGATCAGCCGGGCGACAAGCGCATCGTGGCCTACCTGACGGCCGGTAGTGCAGCGGGTATTGACCCTGTGGCGCTGAAAACGGCGCTGAAGACCAGACTGCCGGATTACATGGTCCCGAGTGCCTTTGTCGTCATGGATCAGCTGCCCCTGACACCCAACGGCAAAATCGAACGCAAAGCGCTGCCGGCCCCGGAATGGCGTGGCACCCAGACCGAAAAGGTCCTGCCCCGCAACGTCGTGGAACAGTTGCTGGCCGATATCTGGGCGGAGATCCTGGACATTCGGGATATCGGCGTCTTCGACAATTTCTTTGAACTCGGCGGTCACTCGTTGCTCGCCACGCGCCTTGTCTCTCGGGTCAGGGACACCCTGTCGATCGATTTGCCACTCCGTCGCCTGTTCGAGTCGCCGACGATCGCCACGATGGCTGAAACGATCCTGAGTGAGAACGCCGAGCTGTTTGACGAGTTGCTGAGTGATCTCGGTGACGATGACGCCGGTGACACGCCATGATCCACGCCGATCCTTCGGGGCCGGGCCTGATGTTTGCAGGCCCCACAGCCGCCAGTCCTTTAGTGGTCCGCTGGTTGCAGCCGTCACTGATACGGCACGGGGCCGTGTGGCATGATTGGGATGAGACAGGTCAATCATGGGCCATTACTTGCGGCCAGTTGTGCTGTTCCCGATAGGCATCACGGTGATCCCGTCCCGAATCGCCAATACTCGCACCCACCAAGCTTCCAAACGGCGCCTTCCCTGGGCGTGACGTCCGGCTCGGGTCCCACCTGCCGACCGGACTTTTGGCCAAATGAGAACTCCCAATCGCAAGTTCATGCGCCCGGGTGGGCGGTCCTACCTGTAATAGTGATCGAAGGAACCCGAGATGGATGAGCTAGCGAACCGGCTTGGAGCCTTGACCTCCGATAAGCAGGCCAGGTTCCTGGAGCGGTTGCGCCAACGCGCCAAAGGTCAGACCGACAACCGGATCAGCGGTCGGCTTGATCCGTCCGCGTGGCCACTGTCGTTCGGTCAGGAGCGCCTGTGGTTCCTCGATCAGCTGGATCCGGGCAATCCGGCGTTCAACATCGGGACGGCCCTGCGGCTGGCGGGAAACCTCGACGTGGCCAGCCTGGCAGACAGCCTGGCGGCCGTGATCACCCGCCACGAGGCCCTGCGGGCCGTGTTCCCGGCCGATGCCGGCACGGCGGTCCAGCGGATCCGCGACAGTGGGCCCTTCGAACTGCCCCTGTCAGACCTGTCGGACCAGGATCCGACGCTGCGGGCCACGGCCGTGGCCGCCGAGGTCAACCTGGAGACCCGCCGGCCCTTCGACCTGGTCCATGGTCCCCTGGTCCGGGCAAAGCTGCTGCGCCTGGCAGACGATGATCATGTCCTGATCGTCACCCTGCACCATATCGTCGCCGATGGCTGGTCACTGCAGGTCCTCGTCAGTGAAGTCGCCGCGCATTATGCCGCCCTGCGGCAGGGCATCCCTGTCGCCCTGCCGTCCCTGCCGATCCAATATGCCGATTATGCGTCCTGGCAACGCCAGCTCATGCAGGGTGAGGCCCGGGAACGGCAACTCACCTTTTGGCAAAAACACCTGGCCGGAGCGCCACCGCTGCTGTCCCTGCCGACGGATCACCCGCGCCCGGCGGTCCAGACCTTTGTCGGGGGCCGGCTGGACGGCGAGTTCGACGGCCCCCTGACCGCCGGCGTGCGAGCCCTCTGCCGCGACCGCGGCGTGTCGTCTTTCATCTTTCTGTTGACGGCACTGCAGGTGCTGTTCGCACGGCTCGCTGGCCAGGATCAGGTGGTCATCGGCGCCCCGATCGCCAACCGCCACCGGTCCGAAGTCGAGCCGTTGATCGGGATCTTCATCAACACGCTGGCGTTCAACGCCGACATCAGCGAAAATCCGCCTTTCGCCACGCTGCTCGAACACGTCCGGACGACGGTTCTGGAAGGGTTTGCCCATCAGGACCTGCCGTTCGAGCACATCATCGAGGCCTTGCAGCCCGAGCGCTCTCAGGCCCATGGCCCGATCTTTCAGGTCATGCTCAATGTCCAGAACTTCACGGCCCCCCCAATGGAGCTGCCGGATCTCACCCTGCAAGCCCTGTCGCTGACGGACGAGACGATCGATTCCAAATTTGACCTGACCCTCTACGTTCAGGATCGCCCTGAGGCCCTGAGTCTGGCATTCGTCTACAACGCCGGCCTGTTCCAGCCCGAACGCATCGCCCTCGTCTTCTCGCAGTTCCAATCGTTGGTGGCCCAGATCGTCGCCATGCCGGAGCGACCCGTCAAGGCCTATGACCTGGCCTCTGGCGGCCTGCGCGACGGCCGGCCGGACCCGGCTCAGCCCTTGGTGCCGGTCTGGACGGCCCCCCTGACCGACGCCATCTCCCGGCACGCCGTCGCCCAGCCGGACCGGCTGGCGGTGGCGGATGCGGCCGGCGCCCTGACCTATGCTGAGCTGGACCGCTGCAGCAACCAGGTGGCGCACTGGCTCGCCCTCGCCGGACTCGGGTCGGGGGCCCCGGTGGCGATCCTGGCCACCCGCAACCGCTATCTGCCGGTCGCGCTGCTCGGCAGTTTGAAGGCGGGGACGGCCTTTGTCATCCTCGATCCCCAATACCCGGCGAGCCGGCTGGAAGCGATCCTCCTGGCCACTGCACCGGCTGTCTGCCTGGATCTCGTCGGCGATGCATCCCTGGCGGCAGACCTGCAGGACATCCTGCTGCGCCTGGGGATCACCCGTCAGGGCATTTCCGCAGAGGCCTTCGCGGCAGGCCGTCTGGCCGGCATGGCGACGCAGGCCCCGGACGTGACGGTCCAGGCGGATCAGCACGCCTACATCGCCTTTACCTCCGGCACGACCGGCGGTCCGAAAGGCATCATCGGCACACACCGGCCCCTGGCCCATTTCGTCGCCTGGCAGGCCGACCGCTTCGGACTGACCGCCACGGACCGGTTCGTCATGCTGTCCGGACTGGCCCACGATCCGCTCTTGCGTGACATTTTGACGCCTTTGTGGCTCGGGGCGTCACTGCACGTGCCCGATCCCGAGCGGATGGCCGTGCCGGGTTACCTGGCAGCCTGGCTGACGGCCGAAGGGGCGACCACCGTCCATCTGACCCCGGCCATGGCCCAGCTGATCGCCAGCGGGGACGACGGGCTGGCCATCGAGAGCCTGCGCTGGGTCTTTTGCGGCGGCGACCGGCTGACAGGACGCGACACCGCCACCCTGGCCCGGCTGGCCCCCAAGGCCGACCTGGTCAATTTCTACGGCACCACCGAGACCCCGCAGGCCATGGCCTACCACGTCATCTCGCCGGCGGAACGGGAGGCTGCGACCGGGCTGACCCATCAAATGCCCATCGGCACGGGCATCGACGGTGTCCAACTGCTGATCCTCACGGAGACCGATCAGCTGGCGGGGATCGGCGAGGTCGGCGAGATCGTCATCCGGACCCCCTACCTGTCTGTCGGCTACCTGGATGACACGACCATGCCATCCCGGTTCACCCACAACCCCCTCGGCGGCCGGCGCGACGACCGCTGTTACCGGACCGGTGACCTGGGCCGTTACGGGCTCGACGGCAGCGTGACCTTCGTCGGACGGCGGGACGGCCAGGTGAAAGTCCGCGGATTCCGTGTCGAACTGTCCGAGATCGAGGCAGCGCTGTGTCAGGCGGACGGCATCCGGGATGCCGTCGTCGTGACCCGTCCCGGCCATGAGGGGGAAACGGTCCTCGACGCCTATCTGGTCGCCGCCGGTGACCCGCCGCCGCTCCCTGCCGAGGTGCGGGAAACGCTCTGCCTGGTGCTGCCCAGCTACATGCTGCCGGCGACCTACACGTGGCTCAACGCAATCCCCCTGACCCCCAATGGTAAACTGGATCGGCGGGCCCTGCCGACGCCGGTGCTCGTCGGCACGACGGCCGGGGAGTTTGAAGCCCCGCTCACCCCCACTGAAGTCGCCGTCGCCGGCGTCTGGCAGGAAGTGCTGGGCGCCGACCGGGTGGGGCGCCAGGATGATTTTTTCCTGCTGGGCGGCCATTCGCTGCTGGCAGTGCGCGTCGTCGCCCGGTTGCGCCTGGCACTGCACCGCGACGTGCCGCTGCGGCTGCTGTTCGACGCCCCCCTGCTGACGGCCTTCGCGACCGGCCTCGACGGCCTGGCCACCCAGGCCGCTACCCGCCAGCTGCCGCCCTTGCTGCCGGTCGCCCGTGACGGAAACCTGCCCGCCTCGGATTCGCAACAGCGCATGTGGCTGCTGCAACAGCTGACGCCCGACTCCATCGCCTTCAACAACCCGATGGCGGTCCGTGCCGCCGGCCCGCTGGCGGCGGCGACGCTCACGCAGGCCCTGGGCGTCATCGTGGGCCGGCATGAAGCCCTGCGCACCCATTTCCAGCAGGGGATCGATGGTCTGTTCCAGGTGATCGGCCCGACCGGTCAGCTGGACTACCGGTTTTTTGATCTGGGCGACCGGCCTGAGTCCGAACGGGAGGCGGAAGCCCGGCGCCTCGTCGATGAGCTGACCCGCCAGCCCTTTGACATGGCGACAGGACCCTTGTGCCGCTTTGGACTGATCCGGCTGACAGAGGGGGATCACGTCTTTGTCGCCGCCCTCCACCACGCCGTGTCGGACGGCTGGTCCGGCCGCATGCTCAGCCGTGAGCTCCTGCACACCTATCAGAGCCTGGCCGCCGGCACGACGCCCGACCTGCCGCCGTTAACGGTGCAGTATGCCGACTATGCCGCCTGGGAGCGGCAGGTGATGGCCGGCCCCGTCATGGCCAGTCAGGTGGCCTATTGGCAAAAGCAACTGGCCGAGCCGCTGCCGGTGCTCGAATTGCCCACCGACCACCCGCGCCCGGCCACGCCGTCCAGCCGCGGGGGCGTGGCCCGGGCTCGGGTCTCGGGGGCGGAACTGGCGGAAATCCAGGCCTTCGCTCACGCACACGGGGTCACGCTCTTCATGGTCCTGCTCAGCGCCATGCAGAC
Organism: Candidatus Sericytochromatia bacterium; assembly: GCA_014377495.1. GTDB lineage: Bacteria > Cyanobacteriota > Sericytochromatia > JACMPN01 > JACMPN01 > JACMPN01. The sequence goes on along the minus strand of JACMPN010000085.1, from coordinate 8,710 downwards.
GATGCTGTATCGCTACACCGGCCAGGACGACCTGATCGTGGGCACCCCCGTGGCCAACCGGACAATGCCGGAACTCGAACCGCTGATCGGCTACTTTGGCAACAATCTGGCCCTGCGCAGTGATCTCAGCGGCGCCCCCTCGTTCGCCGCCCTGGTGGCCCAGGTGCGGGAAACCACCCTGCAGGCCTTCGGCCATCAGGACGTGTCCCTGGAACGCGTGCAGCGTTCCCTGGGCATGGACCCACGGGCGGCGGCGGCCCTCATGCAGGCGATGCTCGTCCTGCAGAACCTGCCCAGTGTCGGCGACGACCCGCCGGGCTTCAACCTGACGGGATTTCTCGGCGAGGGCACACAGACGGCGAAGCTGGACGTCACCCTCTACGTCAGCGAGCTGCCGGAGGGTCTGGGATTCGCCCTCGAATATCGGGCGGACCTCTTCGAGGCGGCGACCGCCGACCGGATGGTCCAGCACCTCCGGCAGCTGCTGTTGGCCGGCATCCGTGGCCCGGAAACCCCCGTCGGCCGGCTGCCGATGCTGGAGGCGGCCGAACGCCAGATGGTCCTTGCCTTTGGGACGGAGGGCGCCACCCCCTTTGCCGATTCGGCCTGCATCCATGAGCTGATCGCAGCGCAAGCCGAAGCGACCCCACAGGCCGTGGCCCTGACCTGCGAAGGGAAGTCCCTGACCTATGCGGACCTGACCCGGCAGGCAAACCAGGTGGCCCATCACCTGATCCGGCTCGGGGTGCAACCGGAACAACCGGTGGCCGTCGTCATGGAGCGCTCCCCGGCGCTCATCGTCAGCCTCCTCGGCATCCTCACGGCGGGCGCCGCCTATGTCCCGATCGATCCGCACTACCCGCCGGAACGGATTGCGGCGATGCTCGCCGACAGCCAGGCGACCTGCGTGCTCACCCAAAGTCACCTGGTCGCACACCTGCCATCCGACGTGGCAACGCCGCTGGTCATCGACGCCTTGGCGGACGCCCTCGCCGGTGAGCCGGTCACCCCGCCTGCGGCACGGACCGGCGCGGACGGGCTGGCCGTGCTGCTGTATACCTCCGGCTCCACGGGCACGCCCAAAGGGGTGATGCTGGCCCATCGGGGCATCGTCAATCACGGCGCCTGGCTGCAGCGGCTGTTTGCGATCACGCCGGACGACCGCATCCTGCATCAGACGACGCTCTCCTTTGACAACGCCATTTGGGAGATCTTCGGCACCCTGATGCACGGGGCCCGGCTCGTCATCGCCAAACCCTGGGGCCAGATGGATCCGGCCTACCTCGTCGACCTGATCGCCAGCCAGGCCGTCACCCACCTGTGCCTGGTGCCGACGCTCCTGCAGGCCCTGCTGGAAACCGGCCAGCTCGGGCGCGGGGCCCACCTGCGGGGCATCAGTGTCGGCGGCGAGGCCCTGCCACCGGCCCTGATGCGGCGCATGGGCGAGACGCTGCCGACCGTCACCCTGGTCAACACGTATGGCCCGACCGAAGCCACGATCGACGCCACCTTCTGGGTCTGCGACCCGGCGGCCCCGGCGGTGCTCATCGGCCGGCCGGTGGCGAATGCCGTCAGCTTTGTGCTGGACGATGCCGGCCAACCCGTGCCCGTCGGTGTCCCCGGGGAACTCTGTGTCGGTGGTGTCGGCCTGGCCCGGGGATATTGGCGCCTGCCGGATCTGACGGCGGAACGCTTCCTGCCCAACCCCTTTGGGCCCGGGCGGATCTATCGGACGGGCGACCGGGTGCGTTGGCAGCCGGACGGCCGCCTGGCATACCTGGGGCGCAACGACGATCAGATCAAGCTGCGCGGCCAGCGCATCGAGCCGGGCGAAATCGAGACCGTCCTGCGGTCCGACCCGCTGGTCGGCGAGGCCGTCGTCCTCGTGCGCACTACGCTCGGGACCGAGGCGCAGCTGGTCGCCTACGTCACGTCTCGGGCCGGCGGACCCGCGCCCGATCCCCTCGTCCTGCTCGATCACCTGCGCCGGCACCTGCCCCAGCACATGGTGCCCGCCGCCATCGTGCCCCTGGAGGCCTTGCCCCTGACCCTTAACGGCAAGGTCGACAGGCGGGCCCTGCCGGCACCGGCGGTGGCGGCCGAGGCGGGACGCCCGGCCTTCGTCGCCCCCCGCGACTCCCTCGAGGCGGCGATCTGCGCCATCTGGGAAGAGGTCCTGCACATCCAGCCCGTCGGCATCGCCGATTCCTTCTTCGCCCTGGGCGGCCACTCCCTCCTGGCCACCCAGGTGCTCGCCCGGATGCAGGCCCGCCTGCACGTCGAGGTGCCGTTACGGGACTTTTTCAGCACGCCGACGGTGGCCGCCCTGGCCGCCGGCGCCCGCCGGGCCGAGCCGTCCGCCGCCTTGGAGACCATCGCCCCGGCGGATCACGAGGGCCGGGTGCCGCTGTCCTACTCCCAGCAGCGGCTCTGGTTCCTCGACCAGCTGGATCCGGACAGCGAGTTCTATAACATCGCCACGACCTGGCGCATCACCGGGGCGCTGGACACGGCCCTGCTCGTCAAGAGCGTCGGCGACGTGGTGGCCCGGCACCAGGCCCTCCGCACCCGTTTCGACGTCGTCGACGGCGTGCCCTATCAGATCGTCGACGGGGCGCTCACGGCCGACCTGCCGATCGAGGATCTGCGCCATTACACGGCCGATGCCCGCGAGGCGGCCGTGCGGCACTGCGTGGCCACCCTACCGCGCCAGCCGTTCAAGCTGTTCGGCCTGCCCCTGTTCCGGATGCGGCTCCTGCTGACGGGCGATGCCGAAGCGGTCATCGTCCTGGTGATCCACCACATCATTGCCGACGGCTGGTCCATCGCCGTCCTGCTGCGGGATCTGGCGGCCCATTATAGCGCCCGGCGCCGGGGCGAACCGGTCGCCTTGGCCCCGCTGACCGTGCAGTATCCAGACTTTGCCGTCTGGCAGCGCCGCTGGATGCAGAGTGGCCGGATGGCCGAACAACTGGCGTATTGGAAAGCCCAGCTCAGCGGCGTGCCGCAGGTCCTCGACCTGCCGACCGATCGGGCCCGGCCGGCCACCCAGAGTCATCGGGGTGCCCGGACCCGGGTGGCCCTCACGCCGGACCAGACGGCAGCCCTGCGCCAGTTTTCGGCCGCCGCCGGGGTGACTCCCTACATGACCCTGATGGCCACCTTCCAGGCGCTGCTGGGCCGTTACAGCCGACAGGAGCGCTTCCTGGTCGGCACGCCGATCGCCAACCGGGCGCGCCCCGAACTGGAGGCGTTGGTCGGCTTCTTCGTCAACACCCTGGTCATTCCGGCCGACCTGCGGGAGGCTCCCAGTTTCCAGCAGCTGGTGGCCCGGGTCCGCGAGGCCACGCTCGGCGCCTACGCCAACCAGGATCTGCCTTTCGAGATGCTCGTGACCAGCCTGCAGCCGGATCGCAGCCTGAACCGTTCACCGCTGTTCCAGGTGATGTTCGTCCTGCAGAACGTCCCGAACCAGGCCCACGTCGACAGCGACCTCAGCCTGACGCCGCTCCCGGTCGACGTCGGCACGGCCAAGTTCGATTTGGTCCTGGAATTGTTCGACGGTGACAGCTCCATCCAGGGCTATCTGGAATACAACACGGACATTTACGAGGAGAGCACGGCCATCCGGCTGGCGCAGCACCTGGGCGTGCTTCTGGACGGGCTGCTGGCCCATCCCGAGCGCCCCGTCGACCAGGCGGAGATCCTCGAGGCGGGCGAGCGCGAGCAGTTGCTGACCTGGCATCGGGTCGATACCGGCTTCCAGCTCGACCGGCCGATCCAGGACCTGTTCACCCGACAGGTCGAGGAGCAGCCGATGGCCCTGGCCGTCCGCAACGCCGAACGCAGCCTCACCTACCGCGAGCTGGACCGCCGGGCGAACCAGCTGGCGAACCGGCTGCACCGGCTCGGCGTCGGCAGCGGCGCCCGGATCGGCGTCTGCCTCGAGCGCAGCAACCTGTCGCTGCCCATCGCCATCCTGGGGATCCTCAAGGCGGGGGGCACCTACGTGCCCCTGGACCCCAAGTATCCGGTGGACCGGCTGGCCTACATGATCGGGGACTCCGGGGTGAGCCTCGTCCTCACCCAGACCGACCTGCGTCAGCAGTTGCCGATGGGGGTGCCCGTCTTCGACCTGGATCCCGACTGTGCCCTGCTGCAGGTCGAGTCGGAGCGTTTGCCGGCTGCCACGGTCCTGGCGACCGACATCGCGTACGTCATCTACACCTCGGGATCGACGGGCCGGCCCAAAGGGGTGCCGATCCGCCATGACGGCCTGTGCAACCTCGTCCAGGCCCAGATCCAGGGCTTCGGCCTGCACCGGGCCGCCCGGACCCTGCAGTTCGCCTCCACCAGCTTCGATGCCTCGATCTCGGAGATCTTTACGGCCCTGGTGTCCGGCGGTGAGCTGCACCTGGCGTCAAACGAGGCCCTGATGCCCGGCGATGCCCTCACGGCCACCCTGCACAAGGGGGGTATCACCCATGCCACCCTGCCGCCCTCCGTGCTGGCCCTCCTCGATCCCGCCGCCGTCCCCGCCCTGACGACGGTGATCTCCGCCGGCGAGGCCTGCACCCAGTCGATCGTCCGCCGTTGGGCCAGCGGCCGGACCTTCATCAATGCCTATGGCCCCACGGAGGTCACCGTCTGCGCCACCCTCGGCCCCTGTCACGCCGACGATCCCCTGGTGACCATCGGGACGCCGCTGCCCAACGTCGAGGTGTACATTCTCGACGACCATGCGGCGCTGGTGCCGATCGGGGTCCCGGGCGAGCTGTGCGTGGGCGGCATCGGAGTCAGCCCGGGGTACCTGAACCGGCCGGACCTGACGGCCGAGCGGTTCATCCCCCACCCCTACGCCCCGGGCACCCTTTACCGGACGGGCGATCTGGCCCGGTATCGGGCCGACGGGACCGTGGAGTACCTCGGCCGGACCGACCAACAGGTGAAAATCCGCGGCTTCCGCATCGAACCCGGGGAGATCGAGTCCGTGCTGATGCAGCACCCGGCCGTCACCCAGGCGGTCGTGGAAGCCCGGCCCGGCGCCGGCGGCCTGCAACTGGTGGCCTATCTGGTCCTGACGGCCCGCCTGCGCATGGACCGGGTCCCGATGGCGCAGGTCTGCATGGCGCAGGTGGGCGATGTCTCCCTGGAGGTCCGCACGCGGGACCTTTCCTATGGCGGCGTCTGCCTGGTCGGCGTGCCGGCCGGCTGGCGGACAGGCGCCGCAATCCGGGTCGGTCTGTCCCTGCCGGGCTCGGAGAGCCAACATTGGTTCGAAGGGGAAATCGCCTGGTCGGCAGAAGGTCTGGCGGGCATCCGCCTGGACGCGGCGCCCGAGCAGCGGCAGATCCTCCATCAGGCGGTCGAGTTCGTCGCCCGCACGGAGGGCATCAACCTGCACGAAGCCAACCGGTCGGGCTCCCGGCTGCCAATGGTGATCACCGCCGCCGTCGAGTTTGCCTCCGGCCGGCGACAGTCCGTACAGTCGGCCGACCTGTCCTATGGGGGCATCTGTGTGGTCGGTCTGGCGGCAGTCCCGCGGGGCGAGCTGGTCCGGGTCCGCCTGCAATTGCCCGGCACGGACGTGGCCATGTGGTTCGACGGCGCCATTGCCTGGCAACGGGGTGATCAGACCGGCTTGCGCTTTGACCTGTCGGCCCTGCACAAGTCGCTCGTGCGGCTGAGCATGGACCACATTGCCCAGCATGAAGGGGTCTCGTTGCCTCATCTGCGGCATTTCCTGCAGGACCGTCTGCCGGACTACATGGTGCCGGCCCGGGTCGTCCTCCTGGAGGCGCTGCCCCTGACGCCGAACGGCAAGGTCGACCGGAAAGCCCTGCCCCGGCCCGAGGCGTTCCACGTCACGGGCCGCAACCGGGTCCAGGCGCGCAACCATGTGGAAATGAAGCTCGTCCGCCTCTGGGAGACCCTGCTCCAGGTGTCCCCCATTGGAGTCACCGACAACTTCTTCGAGCTGGGCGGGCATTCGCTGTTGGCCGTGCAACTGATGGCCCGCCTGGAAGCCGACTTCGGCCGCAAACTGCCGTTGGCGGCGATCTTCGAGGGTCCGACGGTCGAGCGGTTGGCGGAGTTGCTGCTGCGTTCGGCCGATGCCAAACTCAACAGCACGCTCGTGCCGATCCAGCCCCGCGGCAGCAAACCGCCCTTATTCTGCGTGCACCCGGTGGGCGGATCCGTCCTCTCCTATGCCGAACTGGCCCGGCTGCTGGGCCAGGATCAGCCGTTCTTCGGGTTGCAGGCCCAGGGTCTGGACGGGGACGCTGCCCCGCGCCGCAGCATTCCCGAGATGGCCGAGGCCTATGTCGCGGCCCTGCGCGACGTCCAGGAGACGGGGCCCTATTACCTGGCGGGCTGGTCGATGGGCGGCGTCGTCGCCTACGAGATGGCCCGCCAGCTGAGCGCGGCCGGCGAGTCGATCGGGGCCGTCTTCCTCTTCGACTCGTACCTGGTCGATCTGCCCCAGCCGGCGCCGCTCTTGAACGACGATCAGCTGCTCCGTCAATTTGCCCGGGACATCGGCGGCTTCGTCGCCGATGAATGGGCCTTCCCGCCGGTCGCCCTGCCGCTGCCCGCCAAACTGCAGCACGTCCTGGCCCATGCCAAGGCGGAAGGCCTGGTGGGCAGCGAGCTGGATCAGGCCCAGCTGACCCGCATCTTCGCCGTGTTCGCCGCCCACGTGGAGGCGATGCGGGCCTATGTCCCGGAGCCGTTTTCCGGCCGGCTGGTCCTGTTCCGGGCCCGGTTCCAACCCGGCAACGAGATGCCCGACGCCACGCTCGGCTGGGGCAAACGGTGTTTGCAGGCCGTCGAAGTGGACAGCTTGCCGGCCGATCACTACACGATGCTCCGCAGTCCATATGTCGATGTGCTGGCAGAGCGCTTGCGGTCCACCCTGCAGGAGTTCGGCGATGTGGCCGGGGGGGCCTCGTGAGGGGCCGGCAATGGCGGTGGCGAAAGGGGGTCCTGAGATGACGGTGGCCAGCGGGGCAATGGCGGAGGCGATCACGGCCTGGACCGGGCTCCTCGGACCCGAGCGGGTGCTGAGCGGGGATGCGGTCCGGCAGCGTTTCGGGCCGGGGACGGCACCGACGACGCCGGCAGTGCCGGTGGTCCTGCTGCCGACCACCGAAGCGGAAGTGCAGGCGATCGTCCTCACCGCCCGGCACCACCGGACGCCGCTGTATCCCGTGAGCACGGGACACAACTGGGGATACGGCGATGCGTCACCGCCTGTGGACGGGGCGGCCGTCGTCGACCTGTCGGGGCTGAACCGCATCGTCGAGGTCGACGCCGAGCTGGGCCTGGTCACACTGGAGCCCGGCGTCACGCAAAGCCAGCTGTGGCAGTATCTCGCCGATCACGGCATCGCCCTGCTCGTGCCCCTGACGGGTGCCGGTGGGTCCTGCAGCATCCTCGGCAACGCCCTCGATCGGGGCTTCGGCCAAACGCCGACGCAGGATCACTTTCTGGCGGTGACCACGTTGCGGGCCGCCCTCCCCGACGGCCGCCTGTACGAATCGCCCTTGGCCGCACTCGGGGCGCCAACGGCGGCCAAAGTCCACAAATGGGGTTTGGGGCCCTACACCGACGGGCTGTTCAGCCAGGGGCACTTCGGCATCGTCACGCAGATGACCATCGCCCTGGAGCCCAAGCCGGCTGAAGCCACCCAGGTCACCTTCCAGGTCACCCATGACCATGACCTGACCGCCGCCCTGACCGGTCTGCAGCAGGTTGTCCGGCAGATGCCCACCGCACTGGGCCGGATCCTCCTCTCGAGCGACGTGCACTATCTTGCCCGGAACAAGCCGTACCCATCGGCGGATGTCCCTGCCGGCGGCACCCTGTCGCCGGCCCAGATCCGGCAGATGATGGGCAAGAAGGCCCACATCCGCTGGTTCGGCTTCACCATGCTCTACGGGGAACCCGGGCTGCTGGCCGCAGTGGTGCCGATCATGCGCCGGGAGCTGAAGGGACGGGTCACGCCGGTACGGGCCTTCTCCTGGTCGCTGGTGCGACTGTGGCAGCGCCTGTTGACGTACTTGCCCGCCATCGGCCCGGTCCGGGCGGAGCTGGCCGCCTGCCGGGCTTTTGAAGTGACGGCGTTCGAGCCTTTCGACCGGAACCTGCGGCTGGCGTACTGGCGGGCCAACGTGCCCGTGCCGGAAGGCCCCCTGGATCCGGGTCGGGACGGTTGCGGCGTGCTCTGGTGTGCCCCGGTGGTGCCCTTCCGCCCCGCCGCCGCCGCGGCCTCCAGTGCCGAGGCGGAAGCGATCTGCCGGGCCCACGGCATCGAGCCGCAGATGCGGCTGGTCCTCGTCTCAAGCCGTCAGATCGATTTGCTGCTGCCGGTCGTCTTCGACAAACGGGATGCCGCATCGACGGCCACTGCCCAGGCCTGCTACAAAGCCCTCTTCGATGCCGGCCGCCAGCATGGTTATCTGCCCTACCGGATGAACAGTCAGCACATGGACCACGTCATCGATCCGGAAGCGCCGTTTTGGCAGTTGCTGGCGGATTTCAAGCACAGCATCGACCCCGACGACCTCCTGTCGCCGGGCCGTTACGGCCTGACCCGGCGCACGGGCCCCGGCCGGGGCGTTGCAGCCACCTGGTCCGGTGGCGGCCCCACTCACGACACGGGCAACGGTGCCCGCCCCCCTCCCGGCCGGATCCGGGGGGTGGCCGC
>JACMPN010000084.1 GCA_014377495.1 Candidatus Sericytochromatia bacterium | reverse complement strand
TCAAGATCCTTGAGTGGCTCGTGCAAATCCGCTGATTCCGTATACTCGGCAAGTTCGTGCGCTGAAGGCGCCTCTGCCTGTCCTGCTGTCCGGTTTGCCGCATTTTCGCGGCTCGGAGCAGGGTCTGGCAGTTTAAAAACCTCGCCCTGACGATTGAGCACCACATCGCCCACCTTACCAGGCCGCTTCAATTGATTTTTTTTAGCGAAACGCAGCGATTCAGCCGAAATATTCTTATCAGCAATCATCGTCACCGCGGCGGGGGCTGGTGCAGCCTGCGGGGGCTTGGGAACTGTGTCATAGGCGTGATCGGTGGGCGGCGGAACGGACTCAGCGGCCGGGGTCGGGGCCGGTACAGACTGCGGGCGCTTAGGTACTGTGTCATAGGCGTGATCGGTCGGCGGCGGATCGGACGCGGCAGCCAGGGTTGGGGACTGTGCAGCCTGCGGGGGCTTGGGCACCGTGTCATAGGCGTGATCGGTCGGCGGCAGACTGACAGCAGGGGTCTGGCCCGGCGTGAATTGTGAAGGCTGGGACACTGCGTCATAGGCATGGTCGGCGGACGGCAGACTGGGGGCAGGGGTCTGGCCCGGCGTGAATTGTGAAGGCTGGGACACTGCGTCATAGGCATGGTCGGCGGACGGCAGACCGGGAGCAGGGGTCTGGCCCGGCGTGAACTGTGAGGGCTGGGACACTGCGTCATCGGCATGGTCGGCGGACGGCAGACCGAGGGCAGGGTTCGGATCGGCCTGGCTACCCAGGCTGACCGGCACAACGCGCTTGCTCTGGGCTTCGGCAATCGTGGTCTGCAGCGTGGCACTGCGGTTCTGCCAATGGGGTGACTCCGTAATGGACGCACAGAGCTTATGGAACGATTGGATGGCATCGAAGGCACCGTCGTATTTGCCGGTTTGCCGGGCGTCGGCAAACGCTTTGGTGATGACCTGCAGTCCGCCGTCGAGGGCCGCCTGGTGCATGCGGATGATTTCGGGCCGCATTTTGACGGGACTGCTCTGGAGGATCGCCGAGATCTCGACGCCACGTTGCGCCTGACCGGTGAACCTGGCCGCAGCACTCATGTCCGCCGCCAGGCCCCGCGGGCTGTTGACATAGATCTCGACGTCGACAGCGAATGCGACGTGCGACAGCGTTTCGGCCATGCTGGGCGGCGGGGCGGCCGGTTCCGCCTGGTGGCCGGACAGGATCGCCCGGATGGGCGCCGACGATAAGCCGCTGTTATGGGCAACCTCGAAGACCTGCAGGGCCTGCCCCATGGGCGAGGCGGCCAGTCCCGGCGTCATGGCAGTCCTGATATCGGCCATGCTTGCCCGCACCGGTGGCGCACTCGGGGTGAAGATGAGCAAATCGTCACCTGACAAGGCGATCGCACTGGGATGCACCGAGGCCTGGTCGCTCAAAAACTGCTGCACTTCCAGCCCGGTGGCCGGCGGGACGTCCTGAATGCCCACCGGCCCGATGCTGAACTGGTGAACCTGCGCAAGCCCGACATGGGCTGAATCCTGTGGGCCGATCGGCGCCGCGATCGCTGTCGGGATCTGGGCAGGCTGACTTGACGTCGAAACGGGGGACTTCGCCGTGACAAGCATGTCGGCGGCTGAGAGAGCAGGTCCCATGGCAGTCAGACCGTTCATTGGAAACCCTCTCGTCAACGTCGGCTTATGAATCGGTGGGCTGTTCATTCCCCCAATCCCCCTGATTGTAGATGGTTCACAACCGGCTGTCATTTGATCGGTCTTGTGTCCTTGTTGCCTGCCGAATCGCCCCGTGACGACACCGGACGGGACCATGGCTATCGTGCGGCAGCGTGCTTGGTCTGGACGATGGCGACCTCAGGCCACTCGGGTATGCTGAAGGGACTGAGAGGTCTTTTCGCCGTGCTCCAGACCACCACCGAGCTGGGTTGGCAATTCACCTGGGGAACGGTCGTCTGGCTCATCGCCAACCTGATGGCCGTCGCCACGGTCCCGTCGGTGCTTTACCACCGCAAGGGCCAACCCCTGTCGTCGCTGGCCTGGCTCTTTGCCCTGATCGGCCTGCCGGTGGTCGGCGTGTTCGCCTGGTGGACGATCGGACGGTTGCGCATGCAGCGCATCAAACGCCGCCGGGTCAACGCCCGCAACGTGATGAGCCGTCACATCTCCGCCCTGGGAGCCCGCCTGCCGGACGTGCCGCTGCGCAGCATGGGGGCCCTGGCCACCGCTCCCTCTCTCTCCGATGACGAGTTGGGGCAGATTTTTCCCGTCACCCGGGACAACCAGGTGGAACTGCTCGTCGATGCGGCCGAAGCCTATCCGGTGATGATCACGGCCATCGAGGCGGCCCGTCACCACATCCACTTGCAGTTCTACATTTGGGAAGCTGATGCCACGGGGCGGCATTTCCGAGACCTGCTCGTTACCAAGGCCAAGGCCGGTGTCGAGGTGCGGGTGCTGATCGATGCTGTCGGCGGGTCGGCCGTCAACGACAGCTTCATGGAACCCCTGAAGGCAGCGGGGGCGGCCATCGCCTTCTTTCTGCCCGCCCGGATCTTCAGCTGGCAAAACACGATCAACTTCCGCAACCACCGCAAGATCATCGTCATCGACGGCCAGACGGGCTTTATCGGCGGGCTGAACATCGGAGACGGGTACACCCGCGACTGGCACGACCTGGCCGTCCGGCTCGACGGCCCCGTCGTCGACCAGTTGCAGGAGGTCTTCGCCGACGACTGGTTCTTCGCCAACGGCGAAAACCTCGCCGATCCCGCCTATTTCGGGGGCACCACACCCCAGACGCCGGAGGCCTTGCGGGATCGGGCTCGCTGTCACGTGGCCCGGTGCCGGATCATGGCCAGTGGGCCGGACACCCGCCAAAACGCCACCCACGACGCCCTGTTCATCGGTATCACGGGGGCCAAGCGGCGGCTGTGGCTGACCACGCCCTATTTCATCCCGGACACGGCTATCCAGGTAGCCTTGCGCACGGCGGCCTACAAAGGCGTCGACGTCCGGCTGATGCTGCCCCACCGCAGCGATGTGCCTTTCGTCAGGCTCGCCGGCCGCTCCTACTATGGGGACCTGCTGGCGGCGGGCATCCGCATCTTCGAATATGACGGGGCCATCCTGCACGCCAAAAGCGTCCTCATCGACGACAAGCTCTCGGTTGTCGGCAGCGCCAATCTCGACATCCGCAGCCTGCAACTGAACTTCGAGGCCAACTGCATCATCAATAGTCAGGCGATCAATGCCAGCCTGGCCGCATTGTTTGAAAAGGATCTGGTGCGCAGCGTCGAGATCCGGCCGGAAGATCTGCAGAACCGCCGCTTCGGCGCTGAGTTCCTGGAAACTGTCGCCCATCTGCTCAGTCCGTTGCTGTAGCGGTCCGCTCACTAAACGCGGTCCTGGTCGCCGACATCGATCGGGATGACTTCCTGACTGCTGATGAGCAATTCCAACGTGATGCGGTAGACGATGTTGATCGACACAGCCTGCCGCCCCTGCAAGCGTCCGCTCAGGGCGTGCAGGGGCAGTGAAGGCAGGATTGCTGCCAGAGATAGTCTCTAAGGCGTTTCCGGCCCGTTTTGTCCCGGCCAGCCGATCGTCACCCCGCCGATGAGCCCATGGGCGACTTGGCCGAACCGCCCATCGGCATCGTAGAGCCAGCGGCCCCGATACCCGACCTGTGGGGACCAGGCACCCCAGTTCGCCCGCCAGCCGATCATCCCCTCGACCACCCCGACCTGACCTGCCGCCTGGGTCGGTCCGCTGAAGGTCAGCCCCATCATCGGCTGGACGCCGGCCTCCACCATCAGGGAATTGCCGCCACCCAGTGCGATTGCCATCTGCCCCACGGGTCCCAGGCCGAAGCCCTGGATGTCGGCGGCGCGCAGATCGGTGACACTGCCGGCCCCACTCCGCCGGGACCACCAACTGGCCCGCCCCAGCAGCCCCAACTGCAGACCGGTCATCGGCGACCACCGTTGGCCGAAATCGACATCCACCCAACTTTCCTGGCGATTGGACCGCTGATCACCCTCCGCCAGGCTGTATTGCCCAAACGTCCACCGGCCACGCACGAGCCAGGACTGCCACTGCCAGTCCGCCGACAACCGCTGCCTGTTCATCGCCCAGCCGGACATCGGCTTTTGATCCGCCGCCGTCTCAGTCAGGTATTCCGGAACCCCGTTCCAACCCACCCGTGGCCATATCGCTGCGGGCGCCACCTGGGGCATCACGATCGCCGCCTGCAGTTCCGGATGGGCCGGATCCGGGCGTTCGGGATGGAGCCAGCCTTCCCAGGGATCGGTGCCGCCGTCTCCCGGCCGCACGGCCGTCAGCACCGGCACCTGGATCGGCGGCAACGACACGGGCCCCTCCGACGACTCGGGTGTGGTCGGACTCACGGGGACATCGGCCGGCAGGATCACGTCGGCAGTCTCGATCGCCGCCCATGGATCCACCAACGCCACGGTCGGCAATGCCCCGGCCTCACTGGCGAGGGCTGGAGTCGACGACTGTGGACCGGTCACGGACTGACTAACCGTGGCGGCATCACTGGCGCCGGCCTTGATCACGCCGCTCGTGGACCCGCCGTCACTGGCGCCGGCCGTTGACGGCCGCTCCGACACAGGCGGCGGCCAGGCTGAGGGCTGCCCGCTTGGGGAATCGGATGGTGGGAGCACTGATGGCGGCGTTACCGGCCGATTCAACGGCTGTACGGGTTGCAGGATGCCGGGACGCGGCGGTGCCACGGACGCGGCGGGCCACTCGGGCTGCAAAGGCTGCACGATGGCCGGCTGTATCACGGGCGTGGACAACACGGCACGGTCGGATGGCGTGGCAGACGTGGGCGCCAACGCATCGGTAAGCGCATCTAGCCGGGTGGTCGGTGTAGACAGCAGTGCATCCGACGTTGGACGCAACGGCCGGCTCGAAGTCGCTGGCGCCTGATCGGGCAGCGGCCGCAACGGCACGGCCGGCAACGACGGCACGGACAACAGGACGGGCCCGTTGCCGGTAGGGACCCGCAACGCCCGGGAAGGGACCAAAGCCGAAGGCTGGAGTGACCGTTCCGGCAATCTGCGGGTGGTTGGAAGCGGCTTGGCGGGTGGCACTGTGCGACGCACGGGCGGCACGACCACTGGCAACGCCACGGTCGGGGCCGGCGTTTCCGGGCTCGGAGTCAGGGGCGCCATGGGATCGAGACGCCGGGGGGCGGTTCTGGCCCCCGGCGTGTCCATGGCCATCGGCAAAACCCACTGACTCGGCCACCGCAGGCGCAGGCCCACGGAAAGGCGGTCGGGACGCTGCAGCCGATCACGATTGGCGGTCCAGAGCTGGGGCCACCAGCTACCATGCCCGCTGTGATCGTGCGCCAGCCGCCACAGCGTGTCACCGGGTCGCACGACAATGGCATCACCGGCAGCGGGCGGCGGGGCTGGCGTCTGGCTGTTCGTCGGCATCACCAGCACCTGACCCGGATAGATCCAGTGCGGATGGCTGATGCGCTCGCGGTTGGCGGTATACAGCTGGTGCCAGTTCGTCCCGGTGCCTGTCTGGCTGTTGGCGATCCCCCATAAGGTATCGCCGCGTTGGACGCGGTAACCGCTGGAGGCGGGGACGACCAGTGGCGGCACGAGCAGGGCGGCGGCCATGCGGGGCAGGGTGCGCGACTCCGTGCGGCAGGGCGGCCAGAAGAGGTGGATCACCCAGGTCTCGTTCCAATACAGCCACTGACCGAGGACCGGCTGGATCCCGTCGGCGATCAACGGGCGCAACCGGGCGGGAACCTGCAACTCGGCGCCGTCGGCCCACGCCCCGAGCCAGGCCGTCAGGTCCAGACCATGCCGCCGATGCCAGCGCCAGGCCCGTGCCCCTTCGGGCCGGATCAGCGGACGCATCAGGGGGCGCACCTGCTGATAAAACTCGCGCTCCAACCGCCAGGACGGCTCTGTGGGCATCGCTACGACCGTCTGCTGGTACCAGGTCAGCAGCCCCCGTTCCCCGGAGACGAGCCACAGGGCCCAGCGTCGGGCCTCCTCGCGCAAGACCCGATCAGGCAGGATGGCCAGGATGGCCGGTGCATCGACATCAGCAGGCAACCCCTGCACGATCGACAGACACAGCTGGCGTCTGGCCTGCTGCCAGCGGGCGACCTGCAGGCGCAAGGCCTGGCGGGCAGGCTCGGTGAGGCCGGCCACCGTGATCGGTGCGCCCAGCCAGCGGTCATTTTTGTCCTGATACGCCATGACAGCCTCTCCGTCAGAATGCCAAGCCGGCCTTGAGTTGCAACCCGTTTGCCCATTGGCTGTAATGCTGCTGACCGTCATAGAGGTAACGCAGCCGATACCCCAAACCCAGGCTCAGCCGGTCCAGGTACCAGTCCAAGCCGATCATCGACTGGACGAGTCCCAGTTGGCCGCTCACCCCGCCACTGGACCCGAACTGCGCCCCCAGCAACGGCAAAAACTCCGTCCGGGCCACCGCCACGAGGCGATGGGCCACCGGCCAGCGCAATTGGGCCCCGATCCCCAACCCGAAGGCCTGCAGGTCCATGCCGATCAGATCGTCGGTCGTCACACCGCTGGCCCGCCGCCCGAAATAGGTCCCCAGGCCGAAGACGCCGACTTCGCTCTGTCGATCGGCACTCCCCCAGCGCCAGCGGTAGCCGGCCGCACCGCTGAACTGATACTCCTGTCGCGCCTGTAACGGTCCGGCCGGCACCCGCACGCCATACTGGGCGATCCGCCAAAGCCCCTGCAGAGTCAGGGGGCCATCGGCCCAGTCCGCCTGGACGGCGCTGCTCGCCATGGACCAGCCGGTCGCCTCGCCCCGGGCCGTGTCGGCCAGTTCGCTGATGTATTCCGGCAAAAAGCTCAAGGAGACCCGCGGCAGATTGAAGGGTCGGGGCGTGGCTTCGGGGACGAGCGGCACCGGTCCGGGATCCACCACCACCACCGGCGGCCCCGTCGGCAGGGGGGCGATGGGCATCAGGGCGGCCGGCGCCATCTCCGGCTGGGGCACGACAGGCAGCAGCAAAGCCTTATGAAAGGCGAGCGCCGCTTCGTAACGGGTGACCAGACGCTCGCCATGGAACCGGCCATCCGGAAACCCGACGAGCACGCCACTGGCCTGCACCCGCTGCACGGCCGATCGAGCCCAAGCCGGGCCCGGCTCAGGACCAGCCTCGGTGGCCGGTCCCATCGGCAGCATGGCCGCTACGGCAACCGCCAACTCATACCGGTCCGCCGGCTTGGCACCGCTGAAATACCCCGTCTCCAGGCCGGGCCAAGCCCTGAGCGCGCCCAAACCGTCGACCAGCCAGACGAGACTCGCCCGCGCCCAGTGACGGGCCGGCACGTCCTGCCAAATCCAGCCTGCCGTCCCAGCCGCCTCCGGAACACCCCTCGCCCGCATTGGCCAGGTCCTGGCGAGCAATGCGGCCAACTCGTATCGCGTCACCCGCCCGGTGCCCACGAAACGCCCGTCCGGATAGCCAGCCAGCAGACCTCTCGCCGCCATGGAATCGATGCCCGGCTGGGCCCAGTGGCCCATCAGGACGTCCGGCCAGGAGGCACGGGCCCCTTGGCCGATCCCCCAGAGGACCAGGGCCAAGAGGGTCCCCGGCCAGTAAGCTGCAACCGCCCTCATCCAACCCCCATGACCGAAATAACACCGAGAATGCGAAGCCGGGGGTACCGCCTGCAGCCAAGCAGTCGGTTGTGCCGCTGGATGATATTACAAAAAGATCACGCCATCATCAATTTATTAATCAGTTACGTGATGTCGGGCGACCAGCACGAACCTCCTTTCCTTGCCCGGCGCTCTGTCGCCCGCAACCCTAGAACCAGCCCATTTGGACCAGGGAGACGGTGCCTCCGACCCCATAGCGGCCCGTTTGCCCGAACATCAGGGAGAGTGTGCCATCCGGACCAATGGCCAGGGGGGACACGACCGGCGTCCAGACGGAGACATTGCCGATGGCGGTGTTGCGCACGTTGATCGCACCACGCCAGGAATCGCTGACGTAGCCGGTTGTCGCGGGCACGTAACCGGTCACGTACAGGTCCCGGACCGTCAGCACTTCGCCACTGGCCAGTTGTGTCCAGTTGGTCGAGTTGAGCGCAACCAGGTGATCATCCCGATCGAAGACCAGGCGACTGATGCCGTCGTGACCGACGAGGTGATATCCCGACTGCCATCGACCTGCCGCCTGTTCACCGATCAGCGTGCCGGTGGTCCCATAGCGGGCCAGTTTTTGTTCGACATCGTTATAGGAACACAGGGCCACCTCGCCCTGACTGTTCACGGCCGCATCGGTGACGGGAGCCGACCGCATGACTTCGGGCGTGCCGAAGGTGCCATCCGGCTTGACGACACGGAAATAGTGGTTGGCCACACCGGTCCGGCGGTCCACCCAGAGGACGGCCACATGACCACCATGACCGAGCCTGAGGCGTGGTGCGTCCTGTGTCCCCGCCCCGGACGTGGACTCGTCGATCCGCTGGGCGGGCCCCAGAGGGGTGGCCACCGCCAGGCCGTTGATCCGGAAGCGACGATACACCGGGCGCTGGACGTCGGGCGCCTTGGACAGATAGGCCAGGTGGAGGATGCCGGCATCGTCGAAGGCCGCCGACTCCGTCGCCAGGCCGTTGATATTCGATTCGCTCGACGGCACCAGCGTGTAGGCCGCACCCAACGGCGTGCCACTGATCCCGAACCCCCGGGCCTGCAACGCATCGCCGGTCGACCAAATGTAAAGACACCGACCATCGGGATGGGCCGCCCAGGTGGCACCCAATTGGGCCGCCGTGCTCACATCGGCAAAGGCCGTCACGGGCGCCACCCCACCGGTGCTCAGGTTCATCTGGGTCGGCAGGTAACCACGCAGGCCGTGATCCCAGCCGATGAGCATGTTGCCGTATACGTGCAGGTCGTCGTTGCGGGCAATGCCGACCCGCAGGTGCTGGGCAGTAAAGGGATCAAAGACCGCACTGGTCACGGCGACCGGGGCATAGGCGAGGCCCCAGTTGCCGGCGGCATACCGGGCCGGGCCGGTACCCTGGACGAATTCTCCGGCGTTGATCGTCGGCCGGTCGATCCGCACCCGGTAGTTGCCCCGGGCCAAGGCGGGAACGGCCACCCGGATGCGGCCATTGACCCAGGAATCCACCTGATTGGCGGCAATCGAGGCACCACCGGTCTCGTTTTGAAAGATGACAGCCGCCCCGTCCTGGGCGTCGCCGAAGTCCTGGCCGTTCAGGGTCACAAACGCCGGATTGGTCAAACTGGGGCTGATCGCCCCGCGACCGGGCAACACGGTCGTCACGACCGCCGGCAGGGGCTCAAAGGTGAAATCCTGATTGATCCGCTCGCCATTGGCCGCCACCGTGGCTGCGGCGTAAAAGGCCGGCGCCGTGGTCGTGCCGTTGTAATGGGTCACCATGGCCCGATAGCCGCTGGCCACGGCGTGTACCCGCCAGTTGCCCGGCCGGACACTCGTCAGGGTGAACGCCTGCGACCCCTCGATCGTCACCGCCTTGCTGACTGGGTCATCGCTGAGGATCGTCACCGGGATGCCGGGCCGTACGCCGGTGACGACGCCGGTGACCTTGCCGGGGGTCAAAAACGCGCCGCGACCTTGGGCATCCGTCAGAAATGTGGCATTCGGTGGCACGGCTGCCCGTTCCCAGACATAGGTGGCCATGGCTTCGCTGTTCACCAGGCCGGGATGCTTGACCAGCCGTCCTTCGGCCAGGCGCTGGAGATCGGTCGTCTGGTTGCCGGTCCCGCCCAGGAGGAGGGTTTGGACGAACTGCTGGAGAGGGCCGGAATCGTAGCTGAGCATCAGGTTGCGGCAGCGTTTCTGCTGGTCCGGACCCAGTTGCTGTTTGGCTAGAATCCACTCGAAGGCCTCGGCCACGGGAGTCGTCAGGCGATTCGCCGAAGCCGTCACGGACCCCTGATCGACCAGCGCGGTGAAGACACCCTTGACGACGGCACTGCCGATCGTCGCCCCGGTTGCCGTCAGCCCTTCGGCGGTGATGATCAGGTTGCGCCCCAACGGCACGATCATTGAGACGGTGGCCGTCGACGTCGCCAGCGGGATGGGATTCTGATAAACGCCGCTCGGCTCGATCGGCGTGTCGATGTCCAGGCCCGTCACCTTCAACCGCATTTTGGCAGGCAACGTGACGTTGCGCAGGTCGTTGGTGGCCTTGGTGGCAAACCCCGTCTCCTGCTTGGCTGTGGGCATCTGGACCTGGATGGTCGCCCGCATGTGCCCGGCGGGGATTACCCCGCCACCGGCCTTGATCGGGGTCAACAGACCCTGACAGCCGAATCCGATGATCAACCCGAACAGCAGCACCCCATAGAGGGTGATCCGGTCAAAACGCGACATTGCCTGTTACCTCCCCGGTTCCTGGCGGAACCGGCGTCTGGTCGACCACGGGTACCATCGTTGGGGATGGAGTCGGCGTGGGCACCGGGGTGGGGGTCGGATTGGGAGTCGGGGTGGCGACCGGGGTGGCCGTGCCCCCACCCGTGGGCGTCGCCGTCGCCGTGGCAGTGGCCGTGGCGGTAGCCGTGGGGGTGGGCGTCGCCCCGGTGACCGTCACGCCGCTGCCGGTACCGCCGGATGTGGTGCTGCCCGCCGGGACGTTGATCGTGATGTTGATCCCGCCCGGCAAGCTGCTGGAAAAGGTGTTCACGGTCGTATTACCTGCAAGGGTGCTGCCGGCCGGGGTATCGCCCGTGCGGACGGCATCGTGGGGAGAGAGACCGACGCCTTGGGCGATCTGGGCGGCGATGTCCCGGTTGACGATCCGCTCACCACTGCGCCACAGCTCGAACCGAGCCGTATCGGCCCGCTGACCGGGAGGCAGCCGCAACGTCACCTCGCCATCGGCCGTCGAGACGATCGGGACGGGCACCCCGTTGATCAGGGCGGTCAGTCCGGCGGCATCCTTGGCCTTGAGTCCTGGCACACTGACGGCCATGGTGGCAGCGCCGACGCTGGCCGCCTTGATCTGGGATGACACGCCGAAGCCGGTCCCCGTCAACGGCTCCAAAGGGCAGGCGCACACCAGCGGGGCGCACCAGAACAGTACAAGCCATGGGCGCATAGCACGCCACCCTTCCGATTCGTCGCAAACGGGGGTCGAGGGCCGCTAAGGGCTCTCTCGTTTATGCTATGTGATCAATAATGAATATAAAAGAACCAAAATTGGTTACGCTCGGACATTATGGCTGGCCAAAATGGGGGTTAGCCATATTAAACGTCCGTGCGGCTCAACGTTAACCGTTGGCCAGTGACAGATCGGGGCCGACGGGACCCTGTTGCCTTGCTTCGGCAAAGGCCGTGCATGAACTGGTTCCGGTCACTCGCCGGTGGACATGATCGTTCATCATGACGGCGGTCGGCGTGAATTGGCCTTTTGGCAGATGGGATCCTACGGGCGGTAATGCTGCACGTAGCTGGCGAATTCCGGGTACTTCTGGGGATCGAAGCCGAACCCCTTCATTTCCGTAAAGGCCTGGTCGTTGGTCAGACCGTCGTATTTGATCCGGTAGACGGCGGCCAGCGTGCCGGTACGGTCGCGACCGTGGTAGCAGTGGAGGTAGCAGGGCTGGCTCTGCTTGTTGGCGAGGGTGTTCAGGACCTGATCGATCATCGCTTTGGGCGGCTCGACCTTGAAGGGCAGCGGGACGTTGATCCAGGTGATGCCCAATTTGGCGGCATTGGCTTTTTCCTGGGCGACCATGACCGCTTCGAACGGCGCTTTGCCCTGCAGGCTGATCACTGTCTTGATGCCCAACTGCACGGCCACCTTCAGGGCGTTCTCGTCGGGATAACCGCCCCGATACAGCCACTCGTGCACCTTGTTGAAATTCTGCACGTCCATCGCCGGGGCTTGGGGAGCCTTGGCGAAAATCCCCGTCTGGGCGGCAGAGGTCAGGGCCGGCAACGGTAAACTGTGACCACACCCGAGAACCGTCAATGCCAGTCCCAGACCCAAACCCAAACGCCAAGCCATCATGCGTGTCATCCCCCGTCCAACCAGTATTGACCGGTGTTATCCCCCCAGCGAGACGAAGTCTTGCTTAAGGGCTGATCAAGCTGTCGTGAAGCCTTGCGAACCGGGCTAAAACCGCCTCGACATGGGTACAAGATTATTGCTCCACCTAGCGAAAGGAAGCTGACGATGGGCCTTTGGGGTAGTATCTGGCAGGCAGCGAAAGAGACGGGCGAGCAGGCCCTCAAGTCAGTCGACTCGGCACTCGACTCGGCGCGCACCAGCATGGAGCAGCACGAGTCCGCCCACAACCAGGGCATGGAAGACCTGCTGTCGCAGTTCATGGCCGGCAATCCCAACCTGACGGCCGACCAAAAGGCGCAGCTGCGCAAATTCGCCTTCAAAACCGGAAAACTGCCCACCATGTCCGACCTGGAGCCACCCATCCCACCGGCGAAATAGCCGTGTTTTGGGTGAGTTGACGAACCCTTAGTGGTTACTGACTTCGCAGACAATACACAATGGCTTGGGACGATCGTGCAGCTCGCCACAGAGCGTGCAGGACTTCCAGCCTTTGGCTTTCAGGGCCTGTTGCCGCAGCTGCGCCTTGGCCATCACCCGGCCGGCCCGGACCCGCAGGTCGTCATCCGGGATCAGTGCCAGAGCCGAGGTGAGGTGTGCCTGTTGCTGCGCCGGCAACTGACCCGAAAGATCCAGCCGGCCCGTGGCCCGGTGGTGATCCGCCCGGGGCGTGTTGTCCTTGGGCCATTCGCTCCAGCCGTGGGCCGTGAACCGGATGTCGGTCACGGCATCGGGGCCGACCCGCTGGGCGAACAGTTTGACGATCTCGAGGCGCATCATCGTCAGTTGCTGCAGCCAGACCGAACTGGCCACCGACACGGTGAGGACCCCGTCCCGGCACTTGGTGGCCCGCGAGCGGGCGGCGATGTTGGCGCCGACGACCTCGGGCCAGAGATCCATGATCCGCCCTTCACGCAGGCGCTCGCCAAGATTCATCTGCTGGAGGATCTGCGGCAGGGCCTTGGAAAGCTCTAACATGCGGCCTGCCGGATGATTGTCCCGTCCTGGACCCAGATGCGGTACATCCGTCGGCCGGCCACCGCCGGGGGAGGTTCCGTCGAGGTGATCACCGTCTGCACGTCGGCGGGAATCGCCTCGACGAGGCGGTTCTGCCGGTCCTGGTCCAGCTCGGCCAAGACATCGTCGAACAGCAATAAGGGTGCTTCGTCTTTGACGGCCCGTAACAAGAGCACCTCCGCCAGTTTCATGGACAGGACCAGTGAACGCTGTTGCCCTTGCGAAGCGTAACGGCGCGCCTCCTTGCCGGACAAGAGGATAAGCAAATCGTCACGATGGGGACCGGCCAAAGTTTGGCCCCGGGCCCGCTCGCGGGGGGCCAGACGTTCCAGCAGTTCGGCCAGGTGGGCGGTGGCGTCTGCCGCCGTCGGCACCGTCTCGCTTTCGGCCATGGCGTACTGCATCTGCACCGCCTGCGGTCCACCGACGATGATCGAGTGGGCATCGATCGTCCACTGCTCCAGCTGATGCAGCAGTCGCAGCCGGTGGGCGATGATCAGCCCGCCGACAGTGGAGAGTTGTTCACGCCACATCTCGGCCATGGCCGGATCATGGCGACGGCCCTCGCCCAGGCCCCGGAGCCAGGCGTTGCGCTGCTGGAGGATCTTGTTGTACTGCTGCAGGCTGAGGAAATAGCGGGGTGACAGCTGGCTCAGCAACCGATCGACAAAACGGCGGCGACCCGCCGGGGCGCCCCGGACGAGGGCGAGGTCCTCGACCCCGAAATAGACCGCCGGCAACCGGCCGACATAATCCGCCAGGCGCCGCACGTGGTTGCCGTTCACCCGCAATTGGCGGGGCCCATGCTGGCCGACGGCCACGGCCAGGCCGAATTCGCCGGTGCCGTGGATGACCTCGCCGCTGACCCGGGCGGCGGTGGCGCCCCAGCGGACCACGTCCGATTCATGGCTCGTGCGGGGTGACTGCCCATAAGCGAGCAGGGCCATGGCTTCCAGCAGATTGCTCTTGCCCTGGGCATTGGCGCCGGTGACGAGGATCAAACCCGGTGGCAGCGTGAGGCGGACGTCCGCGTAATTGCGGAAGTCGTATAGCGTCAGCTGATGCAGATGCATCCGGCGCCCGCCCCCACAAAGGCCACTAGGGGCGAATCGGCATCAGCAGACAGACGAAATCGTCGTCGCCGGGGGTGCGCAGCACGGCCGGGTTGATGGCCCCGCCCAGATCCAACTGCACCGTGTCGCTGTCAAACACCTTGAGGGCGTCGATCATGAACTTGGCGTTGAAGTTGATCTCCAGCGACTCGCCTTCCAGGGAGGCAGGGACGACTTCGACGCCCTGTCCGACGTCCGGGGTGTCGGCCGTGATCGTCACGGTATCGGCCTGCAGGTGCAGTTTGACGATGTTCGAGCGGTCCGAGGCCAGGATGGAAGCCCGTTCCAAAGCGGCGAGGATGTCGGCCCGGCGCATGACCAGCCGCCGCTCGAAGGTGCTGGGGATGATTTTCTGGTAGTCGGGGTATTTGCCTTCCAGCAGCCGGCTGGAGAGTAGCTTGCGGTCCAGGGCGAAAATCACCTGTTGGCCGACTTGGGCCACGTTCACGGGCTCATCGCCAAGCGGCAGCAACCGGCCAAGCTCGGACAGCACCCGGCTGGGCAGGGTCATCGTCATGTCAGCCCCACCGGATGGGACCTGTATCCGCCGCACGGCCAGCCGGTAGCCATCGGTGGCGGCCAGCTCCAGCGACTCGCCGCTCCAGTGCCAGTGGACGCCGCCCAGGACGCTCTTGGCGGCATCGGCGCTGGCGGCAAAGGTGGTCTGTTTGGTGGCGGCGGCCAACAGGCCGGACGGCAACGAGGCCAGGGTGGCATCGCCCAAAGTCGGTAGCGGCGGGAAATCCGTCGCCGGCAGGCTGCAGAGGGTATAGCTGGACGAGCCGCATTTCACCTTGGCCTGGCCCGTGCTCTCGTCGGTATCGAGCTCGATGTCAGCATTGGGCAGCTTGCTGACCAGCTCACTCAGGGTCTTGGCAGGCAAGGTCAGGGTGCCGGCCACTTTGACTTCGGCACTCACCGTGGCCTCGATGCCGATCTCCAGATCGGTGGCGACCAGCTTCAGTTCGTTGCCTTGGGCGGAAACCAGCACATTGCTCAAAATCGGCAGCAGTCCTCGGGCCGAAACGGCTTTCTGGACGGCCTGCAACCCCTTGGCCAAATTCTCTTTCGGGCAAATGACGTGCATGGCGCCTTCTCAAACTCGGTGACTACTCTCGCTGGGTGGGTCGTCGTTCCCTGACGGTGGACAACGGCATCGAGTGTACCACCGTTCCTCTGTCGGTTGAGGCTCCGGGTGGCTCCTGCGCTTACGGTCTCCTTAATCTACTCTTAGAGTCTCTTTCAAAAATACAAATAGTCTTAGTAGGGGCTGTGGAAAAGTGGATAACTTTCCCCCCTACTCCCGTCCCGTCTGAGTCGTAGCCCTGTTTTGCCTGGGGATAACCCTGTGCATAAGTGGGTTAGTTATCCCCAGGGCAAGCGAGCGGTCGGTTTATCCCCAGGTTGTCCCCAGGGTTATACCCGGCTTATCCCCAGGTTATCCACAGAGCTCCCCTCAAAGCCGCCGTCCGGCCCCCTTTCACCCTGGATGGCGTGCCCTGAGTCTGGGTGCCTGTCGTTTGCTGCCCCCGGATGGTTTCAGAACGGTTCGTGCATGGCCATTTCGGCCGTTTCCCCCAGGTTATCCACAGGGTTATCCACAAAGAGGGGGCCGTTATCCCCAGGGTTATCCACAGCGTTGTCCACAGGATGGGGATAACCCTGATGAAAGGGGGATCGCGGCTGACAAAGGCAGGCGGGCACTGGCCGCGATCCCCTGCTGATGAGGCGATTGGCCCCCGGACGACGTGATGGTGGTCACGTTTGGCGCCGTTCGACCCCTTTTCCACAGAGTTATCCACAGAGTTATCCACAGGCCGCGCCGCTGGGGAACGTCAAGAAAGTTTAGGATTCCCATGCCGGCATAACGGCCCGGAACCGCTCTTGACACGGAATACGCGCGTGAAGCACCGCACCCATTAAGATCATGAAGGGGTAATCTTTCCGGATTATCCACAGCCTTTATCCACAAGGTGGGGGGGCGCAGGGCCGATCAGGTCGGTCGCTCCGCCATGGGCGCGATGGGCGGTGACGCCACACACAACGGGACTATCGCCTGATTTGCGCCAGCAACACCCCATGGCCTTCCTATCGCTTGTCTGGTGTCGGCGCACAATTTCAACCGAAGCCCGGTTGCTTTAAAGGCAGGTCCGCAACAGGGGTGTCACGTCGCCGAGGACGCAGTTGTCGATCAGGCGGGTTTTGCCCAGATGGGCTGCGATGGCCACGGTGGTGGGACTCCCGATGCTTCCGGTGATTGGCTGCAGGGTTTCGGCATCGACCACGGCCACGTACTGGGGCTTCAGGTCCGCTTCCCGGCTGAGGACCTCAAGGGTGAGCCGTTGCAGGGTGGCCGGATGCCGCTCACCATCCTGAAAGGCCCCGACGGCCGCCGTCAGGGCCCGGTGGATCTGCAGGGCCTGCGAGCGTTCGGCGGCACTCAAATACTGATTCCGACTGCTCATCGCCAAGCCGTCCGCCTCCCGCTTCGTCGGGACGAGGACCATTTCCAGGGGAAAGGCCAGATCGAGCAGCAGGCGCCGCAGGACCATGCACTGTTGCCAGTCCTTGGTGCCGAAGTAGGCCCGCTGAGGCTGCACCAGGTGCCAGAGCGTCGCGACGACGGTGGCCACGCCGCTGAAGTGACCGGGCCGGAAGGGGCCACAAAGGCTCTCGCCGACCGCCCCGGGCACGATCCGGGTGTCGGTACCGGCCGGGTACATCGTCGCCGCCGTGGGGGCCAACAGCAGGTCACAGCCGGCGGCTTCCAAAACGGCGATGTCGGAGTCCAGCGTGCGGGGGTAGGCGCTGAAATCCTCGTTGGGCCCGAACTGGGTCGGGTTGACGAAGATGCTCACTGCCACTTGGGCGTTCTCTGCCTGGGCAGCCGTGACGAGGGCGAGGTGGCCTGCATGCAGGTTGCCCATCGTCGGCACGAAGCCCAGCGGGGCCGGGTGTGCCTCGTGCCAGGCCAACAGTTCAGCCCGGGTGTGGACGACCTGCATGGCCACTAGGAGCCGACGGCGGTGAGGCTGGCTTTCACGTCATGCACGTAGCCGGCGACTGTCTGGCGGATGAGGCTGGCGACGTCGGCCCGGGGGGTGACGAAGGAAGGCGGCGTGCGGACGCTGAGACCGATCAGGTCGTTGATGACGAGGACCTGGCCGTCGCAGGCCTCACCACTGCCGATGCCGATCGTCGGAATTGTCAGGGCCTGGCTGATGCGGGCGGCCACGGCGGGGACGACGCACTCGAGGACCAAAGCAAAACACCCGGCGGCAGCCAGGGCCAGGGCATCGTCCTGCAGGCGTTCGGCATCAGCGTCGGTCTTGCCCCGGGAGGCATAGCCGGTGACGTTGACGGACTGGGGCTGCAGGCCGATATGACCCATGACGGGGATCCCGGCCGAGACAAGGCGGTTGACCGTGGGGGCGAGCTCGGCCCCGCCTTCGAGCTTGACGGCGCCGGCGCCCGCCTCGGCCATCAGCGCACCGGCATGGCGTAAAGCCTCATCGGCAGAGACCTGATAGCTCAGGAACGGCATGTCCGCCACGATCAGGGCCTGGCGGGTCCCCCGCACGACGGCGGCGGTATGGCGGAGCATGTCGGTCATCGTCACCGGCAGCGTCGTTTCGTGACCGAGGACGACGTTGCCGAGGGAGTCGCCGACCAGCAGCATGTCGACGCCGGACTCTTCGAGCAGCTGGGCCATCACCGCATCGTAGGCGGTGAGCATGACCAGCGGCTGGCGGCCCTTGGCTTTGACGATCTCGCGGACGGTGCGACGGCGCAGCGGCTGTTGACTGGACATGCCAATCTCCTTTGGTCGCCGACCCGGCTCACGGGCCAGCTGGCGCCGCCGAACGTCCACAGGACAAGGTCCGGCGACGGTTATGCTCTGCGTCAATCATAGCAGGGATGGCCAATTCATTCCGCAGTCGGGAGGTCAGTTCCCAGATAGGGCGCCAGATACGACCAACGCCTGGCAGCCCGGGCAAGGCCGATCGACGATGCAAACTTTGCCTTGTATAAGGAAGGAACTCAGGGGGTCCGGTCGGTGACGACGGCCGCCGTGGCGGGATCACCCTCGATCCGGATCTGTCGCTGCGGCACGGGCTGGGCGATCCGGTGGGTCACCAGGGCCCGCTTGATCCGTTTGCGCAGCTCACGGGCGACTTCCCACTGTTTCAGCGGGGCCGTCTTGGCGACCAGTCGCAGGATGAGACCGAGATCGCTGAACTTTTCGACCCCGAGGACCTCGGGCTTGTCGATCATCCGGTCGGGCCATTCCGCAGCCAGGGTATGGGCGACGTCAAGCAGCACCTCGGTGCAGCGGTCGATGTCCTCCGAATCGGCGATGTCGATGTCGATCACGGCCCGGGCCCAGGTCTTGGCGTAGTTCGTGACCCGGCCCAGCTCGCCGTTGGGGATGATGATGTAGGCGCCTTCGGGGTCGCGCAGGCAGGTGGTCCGCAGGGACATCATCTCGACCTCGCCAACGTGGGTGCCGGTGCGGATCACGTCGCCGACGCCGAACTGATCCTCGAACAGGATCAAGCAGCCGGCCAGCACGTCCTTGACCAGGCTCTGGGTGCCCAGGCCGAGCGCCACACCGATGATGCCGGCACTGGCCAGCAATGCGGCGGGATTGAAGCCCATTTCCGCAGCGATGACGACGGCGCCGAGGAAGATAATCAGCACCGTGCCGGCGTTTTGGATGACGACGGTCACCGTTCTGGCCTGTTTGACGTTGCCGCGCAGGGCTTCCGGGCGCTCGTCGAACTGCCGGGTCATCAGGGTCACGAGGTAGCGCAGGGCCCGCATCGCCACCCAGACAGCGATCAGCGTGAGGATGATCCGACTGCCGTGGTCCAGCCACCAGGTGGCGGCAGTCGTCAGGAAATGGTCCCATTTGCTTATCATCAGCCGTATCTCCCCCTGTGGGAGGGCAGACTAGCACACGTCGATGATGAGCCGACGATTGGCTGATGGCGGCGGGTTGGCCGGATCGCGGAACGCAAGACGGCCCCGCCGGTCGCACCGGCAGGACCGTCTTGGAATCGCCTTAGCGGAAGAGGCTGGTCAGCAGTTCGAAGTTGCTTTTGCGGGCGGAGAGGATCTTGGTCAGGTTGTCGTACATCCGCTGTGCCTGGGCCAGTTCCGGGGCCATCTGCTCGATGGGGGCGTTGGAGTTTTCGAGGGCCATCGGGACGATCAGCGAGTTGACGACGGAGCTGGTCCCCATCGTCGTGATCCGCGTGTCGTGGAAGAGGACACCCGGCACGTGGCCGAAGTCGAAGACGGTGGGGTTCGTTTTGGTGGCGCTCAGGTACTTCGTGTCGCCGGGAAAGCGCAGCAGCGACTGGATCGGTTGGCCCAGCGCCGTCGTGCCGTTGGCGGCCACAGTCGCCGCCACCATGTCCTGGGAGAAGTAATTCGTCAGGCTGACGGCCCGGTTCATTGCCGGCGGGGCGGCCACACCGGCGCTGTTGTCGTAGACGGCCCGGATGCCGTTCGCTGTCCAGCCGGCACCGTTATAGTCAGTGGTCGCCAGGTACATCCCCGTCCGGGTGTGGACGAGCAGACCTCCGGCGTCCCGTTTGAACTCGCCGTCCCGGGTGACGAGCAGCTTGTCGCCTGCTACGGAGACATAAGCGCCAGTCGTTTTGTTGATGCCGGTGGGCGGGACAAGGGTGAAGAAACCGTCACCCTTGACGGCCAGATGATAGGGCCGGTAGCTGCCGGCGATCTTGCCCTGGGAGAAATCGGTGTAGTTGATGATAGACAGCGACCCTTCGCCGGTCTGCACCGACTGGCCGCCCGGTCTCGGGGCGATGCTGGTGGCCCCGCCCGTGAACGTGACCCGATCGGCCTTGTAGCCGGGGGAGGCGCTGTTTTTGGCCTGATTGTTCAGGTCGCCGATCCATTTCGACAGGGAGTAAAAGCTGTCAACTGTGGCGTATTCATTGATCGGCATGGATGGAACCTCGACTCCGGACCAGCAGGGCTTGGTCCGTTGATCTTACCAAGGGGACAAGTGCCGGTTCGACCACAGATCCGTGAAATGCACATTAAATGCATGAAACGGTGGGAAGCGCTCAGGCACACGCATCCAGCGTCTCTATCGCCTTGTGTGGGGACAACCTTGCCCGCGTGGGCCGGTTTATTTTTGAAACCGGCTGGCAGAGCCGGCTTGGCGTCAGTGCAATTTGCGGATCAGCTCATCCACTTCGCGCTTCACCTCGGGGTTGGCGGCGACGATCTTTTTGACCTTTTCGTAGGCGTGCATCACCGTCGTGTGGTCCCGACCGCCGAAGGCATCGCCGACCTTGGGCAGGCTGCTGGAGGTCAGCTCGCGAGCCAGGTACATGCCCACCTGACGGGCCCAGGTCATGTCCCGCTGCCGGCCCGTGCTGAGCAATTCCGCCATCTCGATGCGGAAATGGTCACTGACCAGCTGCTTGATCGTGTCGAGGGTGATTTCCTTGATGAACTGCGCCCCCAAGGTCTGCTGGGCGAGGCCGACGGTGACGGCGGCGTTGGTCAGGCTGGCATAGGCCATCACCCGGATGAAGGCGCCTTCCAGTTCCCGGACGTTGTTGCGGTGCTGGTTGGCGATGTATTCCAGGACGTCGTTGCCCACCTGCAGCCCGTCGAGGGCGGCCTTTTTCTGGAGGATGGCCATGCGCGTCTCCAGATCAGGCGGCTGGATGTCCGTGACGAGGCCCCACTCGAAGCGGCTGCGCAGCCGGGCCTCGAGCTCGGGGATGTCCTTGGGGGGCCGGTCGGAGCTGATGACGAACTGTTTGCCGGCCTCGTGCAACGCATTGAACGTATGGAAGAACTCTTCCTGCGTGCCTTCCTTGCCTTCGATGAACTGGATGTCGTCGATGAGCAGGAGGTCGACCGAGCGGTAGCGGTTGCGGAACTCCGCCTGCTTCTGTTCGCGGATCGAGGCGATCATGTCGTTGGTGAAGCGCTCGGAGCTGAGGTAGACGATCTTGGCGGTGGGCTTGTGCTGGAGCAGCGACTGACCGATCGCGTGCATCAGGTGGGTCTTGCCCAGGCCGACGCCGCCATAAATGAAGAGGGGGTTGTAGGCGGTGGCCGGTGCCTCGGCGACCCGCATGGCCGCCGCGTGGGCGAAGCGGGAGTGGTTGCCGACGACGAAGCTGCCGAAGGTGTATTTCGGGTTCAGGTTGTTCAGGCGGCCGACCGCCGCGACGCGGGGCTCGGCGTCGGCGGGATCGGGCTCGGCGATGTTGGAGTCGTCGGCGGGGGCGTTCATGTTGCCGTCGGTGATGAAGGTGACCCGGATGGGGGTGCCGGCCGCGGCGCAGACGGCCTCGGTGATGTCGTTGACGTACTTGGTGCTCAGCCAGTCCCGGGAAAAGTCATTCGGGGTGTGGACGACCAGGAGGTTGTCTTCCAGCGTGATCGGCTGGGCCGGTTTGACGAGGGCTTCAAAGCTGGGCCGGCTCAGGCGAGCCTCAAGTATGACGAGGGCTTTGCGCCAGATCTCATCCAGCTCCATCTCGGTCTCCTTGGTGCTTGCTGACTATGTTGGGGTTACGGCGAGCGCGAGGCCCTACTTTGCACCCAACCGGGTGTGGCGTAGAATGATGAGGTTGTCTCAGTTGGGATCTTCGAACGAGGGCTCGGACTGAGTGGACACCAGGGTTTGCGGTGTGCAAAAAGCCTGAAAACGCGAGCGGACATGCATCATAGCAAACCGGCTGTCCCTTAGCAACGAAGCGAAAGGATCACTAGAACAATGAAAAGACCCTATCAACCCAGCAAGCGTCACCGTGCCAAAACGCATGGTTTCCTCGTCCGCATGGAGACCGTCGGCGGTCGCCGCGTCATCAAGGCCCGTCGGGCCAAGGGCCGCAAAAAGCTCGCTTCGGCAGCCTAAGCGGAGCCCAGTGAACTTTAGAGGAGCGGATACGGATGCTGCCCAGGCCTGAACGGCTCTTGGCGAGCCGGGACTTCCAGCGGGTTTACCGTCATGGGAGATCCTACGCACATCCGCTGATGATCCTTTACGTCTTGCCTCTGCAGGAGCCGGCCCAGCCGGACTCGGCAGCGCCCCGGGCTGGCTTTGTGGCCAGCAAAAAGGTCGGCAAGGCGCACGATCGGAATCTGGCCAAAAGACGGGTGCGCGAGGCGTACCGTCTTTTGGCGCGGCGATCAGGACCGCCGGTCCTGATGGTCTGGGTCGTCCGGCCGGCAGCAGTCAGGGCGACCTACGCCCAGATCGCCGCCGGCATGACGAATCTGCTGCAGACGTCCGGCTGGCTCAAGCCCAGTCCAGACGTGGAACGTCCGGTGGCGCTCACGCTGTGAACCGCTGGCTGACGACCGGACTTTTGGCGCTGATCCGCTTGTATTGGCGGATTTCGCCGTTTCTAGGCCAAAATTGCCGTTTCTATCCGAGCTGCTCTCGGTATGCGGCTGAGGCCATCGAGGTATGGGGACCGGGGCGGGGCCTGCTGTACACGGTACGGCGCCTGTCGCGATGTCATCCCCTGCATGCGGGCGGACTCGATCCCGTCCCGACGCGGCACACGGCCGCGCCCAACAGGACTTAACGAACCATGATTGACTTCCTCGTCGAACACCTGATGATCCCCATTCTGGTGCTTTTTTACAACCTGACCGGTTCATACGGCTGGGCGATCATCTGCCTCACCCTGGTCATCAAGCTGGCCCTGATGCCGCTGACGGTGACCCAGTTCCGCAGCATGATGGCCATGCAGAAGATCCAGCCCCGCCTCAAAGAGCTGCAGGAACGCTACAAGGGCAAGCCCGAAGAGCTGAACAAGAAGGTGATGGCCCTCTACTCGGAGCACAAGGTCAACCCCTTCGGCGGGTGCCTGCCGCTGATCGTGCAGTTGCCGTTCCTCTTTGCCCTGTATTCCGCCCTCGTCGGCGCGCACTTCCAGAAGATGCTCACCGCCGGCGGTCACCCCGGCTGGTTCTTCATCCAGGACCTCTCCCGCCAGGGTGTCTGGGACAAAGGCACGATCAACTGGGACATCCTCGTCATGGTCGCCCTCTTCGGCGTGACCACCTGGTGGTCCCAGAAGCAGACCATGTCGTCCAGCGGACCCACCGACCCGGTGCAGAAGCAGATGCTGGTGATGATGCCGATCATGATCACGGGCACCTTCATCATGTTCCCGATCCCGGCGGGCGTGCTGCTGTACATCGTCTTCAGCAACTTCCTCACCGTCGGTCAGAACATGTGGATGCGCCGTGGCATGGACACCACCGCCGTGACCCCCGCCCCGCCGCTGGCCGAGCCCGAGTCCAAGGGTTCCAAGAAGAAGCCCTGATCCCGCACCTCACCCGCCTTTCGAGGTACGATGTGCAGAATAGACAGTGGCGGCGGGCCGGTTCCGCCGCTAGTTGGGCTCAGCCGCGCGGGGGGGTCCTGCCTCATTTTGCCTACCCACCCGACGAAAACAAGCAGTCACCCTAGGAGGCATACACGATGGCAGACGCCGAGCAAGATCAAGACATCGATGACGGTAGCGACGGCCAAGCCGAAATGGCCATTGGCATCGAGACCTTGCAGGAGTTCCTGCGGGCGCTGGGGCTACCCAATGTGGTGACCGGGTGCATCGAGGAGACCCAGATCCTCCTGTCGGTCGACAGCACCGAAGGCGGCACCCTGATCGGCCGCAAGGGGCAGACCCTCAACGCCCTGCAGCACCTGATCAACTCCGTCGTGCGCAGTGCCAAGTTCCGCGTCTTCGTCGACATCGGTGACTATCGCCAACGCAGCATCGAGCGGCTCGAGGAGATCGCCCACCGCGTCGCCGAGCAGGCCATGCAGGGCGGTCGCCGCGTCGAGCTCAAGCCGATGACGGCCGCCGAGCGGCGGATCATCCATCTGACGATCCAGACCTATCCGGAGCTGTCCACCGAGTCGATCGGTGAAGATCCCTACCGGCGCATCGTGATCATCCCGGCCGGCGCCCCGCCGCTCGCCCAGGCCCGTCCCGAGGCCCAGCCCGACCACCGTGGCAGCATGCGCAGTGATGCCCGGGGGCCGTTGCGTGACCGCAATGCCCCCCGGCCGGCCGCCGAAGGTGCTGGTCAACGGATCCCCCGGCAGGGGGGCGATACCCGCCCCCGTTATCCGGACTCTGCCCCTGCCGCCCGCTCCGACGACCGTTACCAGGGCGCACCGCGTCCGCCGGCGCCGCCGGGCCGCGGTCCTGTCGGTCCCATTGCCCCCGGTCCCCGTCCCGGTGGACATGGCCCTGTGGCCCCCGGCCCCCGGCCCGGCGGTCCCGGCGGTGGGGTCGACCGCTGGGGTTACACCCGCGACATCCCGGCCGAAGCCCGCGCCTGGATGGACGACAACCAGCAGGTCAAGCCCATCTCCGGCAACCCGTCCTGGGAAGCCGTGGAAGAATCCAACCAGCCCTGGGTCAAGGATCAGCCCGTGTTCCGTCCCGTTGCCAACCCCTGGGTAGACAACGACGAAGTGGAATACACGGAGCCCGGACCTGCCGACCGGTGGTAACCGCCTGAGTCGGGATTGCTTCTAAATGTGGACGACGATCGCCGCCATCGCCACGCCTCCGGGCGTTGGCGGGGTGGCGATCGTCCGCGTCAGCGGTCCCGAGGCGTTGGCCATCGCCCGATCCTGCGTGCGGTTGCGGGGTGACTGGCAGCCGCGCCACGCCCATTTCGGCCAGCTCCTCGCCAGCGACGGCACCGTCGTCGATGAGGGCCTGATCCTCTGGCTACCCGGTCCCGGCTCCTACACGGGCGAGGATACGGTCGAGTTTCAGGGCCACGGCGGTGCCTACGTCACGGCCCGCGTCCTGGATCGCTTCATTGAGGCCGGGGCGGATCTGGCCCTCGCCGGAGAGTTCACCCGGCGGGCCGTGATCAACGGCAAGCTCGACCTCACCCAAGCCGAAGCGGTGGGTGATTTGATCGCCGCCCGGACGGCCGCAGGGGCCCAGCAGGCGATGAGCGTGCTGGCCGGTGGTCTGACCGCACCGCTGAAACAGGTGCGCGAGTCGCTGATGACGCTGGTCGCCCATCTGGAAGCCGGCATCGATTTCCCGGATGAGGTGGAGACGCCGTCACCGGACTGGTTTCACGGCCAGGTGGCCACCATCGTCACCGCCGTGCGGGCCCTGATCGCCACCTCCACGGCCGGTCAGATCTACCGTCATGGGGCGACCGTCGCCCTCGTCGGCCGGCCGAACGTCGGCAAGTCCAGCCTGCTCAATGCCCTGCTCCGCCACGAGCGGGCCATCGTCACGCCCTATGCGGGCACGACCCGCGACACGCTGGCGGAAGCCTGTGACCTGGATGGGCTGCTCGTCCAACTGGTCGACACCGCCGGGATCCGTGAAGCGGACGATCCGGTGGAACGCCTGGGGATCGACCGCAGCCGGGCGGCGATGGCGGAAGCGATGCTCACGGTGCTGGTCGTGGACGGCAGCGTCGGCCTGACGGGCGAGGATACCGCCATCCGGGACGGGATTGCGGGCCCGTATCTGATCGTGGCGAACAAGGCGGATGTGGGGTCGGCGATGGTGCCGGACCCGGTGCCTGTGTGGGCGCTGACGGGCGACGGGCTGCCGGGGCTGGAGGCGACCCTGCGCGCCCGGCTTGTCACAGGCTTGGCCCCGCCGACCCTGGCGGCAATCAATGCCCGCCACCGGGCCTGTCTGGTCCGGGCCCTGGAGAATCTGGATCAGGCCGTGGCCGCGGCGCATGCCGGCCTGCACCTGGATTGCCTGACCATCGATTTGCGGGCGGCCCTGCAGGCCGTTAGCGACGTCAGCGGCGACAGCTTCAGCGAGTCGGTCCTCGACGAAGTGTTTGGCCGTTTTTGCGTCGGCAAGTAAAGGTTGTGTGACCGTTACGGAATCAGGTAATGGAACATGGTGTCGATCATCGAGTAGCGGACTTCGAGGACATTGGCGAGGCCGTCGTACATGTGCTCGGCCATCTTCATTTCACCGGCGATGGTGTCGAAGTTCACATTCGAGCCTTCCAGCTTGTAGAGCTGGACTCGCCCGACGCCACCCGTGCCCTGCTCCAGGAGGGTCACCTTGCCGGCAGACGGGGACGCTTCAAAGACGGTGTTGCCGTATTTGGAGAACCGCAGTCCCTCTTTGAAGTCCAGCTTGGCGAGCACGAAGTCCCGGGCCTCCGCATTGAACATGCGGTCTTCGTAGGTCTGGGTCGGGGACGAAGGATGCCGTCCCAGCAGGGGGGTAAATGGCGCTCCTGTGGCGGCAGGC
>JACMPN010000083.1 GCA_014377495.1 Candidatus Sericytochromatia bacterium | reverse complement strand
GTCGGAGGCGGGAACAGGTCCACTGATCAGGTCGATCGAGCGCGGCTTGGTCACCCCGTCCGGGAGGATGTCGACCTCCCGCACGTAGGCGTACAGGTAGGTCACCGGCGTGAACTGGTACCCGCTGCCGTTCTGGTACTTGATGTCACCCTGCTTGATGGGCGGGAAGGCCAGCGTAAACTCCGGCGTGAACACCTTGGCCGGATCCAGCTTGATGACATCACCGAGCTTCCAGACGATGTTGGCCATCTTGTTGAAATCGATGGCGTCCATCTCGAAGAGCTGGTCGCTCCCCAGCGGGACACCCGGCGTACCCAGGGGCTGGGGACCGAGGGTGCCTGTGGCGTAGGTGTACCGCAACTGGTGAAGATCGAAGCCCCAGAGGTAATTGAGGGCCGTGTAGTAGCCGCCACGCTCCTGATACATGTTGCCGACCGCGTCGGGCCGGAAATACGACAACCGCCCCAGATTGTTCGGACCGTCCGTCCAGGTATCGATGACGTCCTTGTCGGAGTGGGCCGCCTTGGAAAACTGCAGGGCACCCCGGCCGACGGATTTCCAGACGTTCTGGCTAAAGATTGTGGTGTCGGGCACCTCATGGTTGGTCCCGACTTCAGCCGAGTTGGTGGACAGCTGACGGTCGAGCATCGACTGGTAGGTCGCCTGCAGGCGGGCCTGCAACTGCTGCACCTTGCCGATGAGGGACGAGAGGCGCTCCCGATCGAAGTCGACGCCCTCCTTGTGAACCCGGGCCCGCTCGCGGATGTCCTCGTCGTTCAGCAGGATCCGGTCAAAGGAAGGCGTGCCGGACGTGATGGCGTTGGCCACCCGGGTGAGCGACCGCGTCGACGCGTCGATCGAGAAATAATTCCCGAGACTGAAGGTATCAAAAATATTGGGCATTGGCGGCTCCCCGTCCAGGCGCCTGAGTGTGCACGTTCCTAGTTATGCTGGCAAATGTGGTCGACGCGTCGCCCTGAAACGCAATACAAACGAGGATTTAATGCAACGCCGGATCGGCGCGCTGAGACCCGTCGGGCCGCTCATCGGGCCGTCAGCCGCATCGGCACACCCCCGGCCGGACCGATCGTCATGTTCCGCCGCACCAGCCGCACCGGCACGTCGGGCCCGGGATGGAAGTCGTAGGCCATGACCAGGGTGGCGATGACCACCTTGAGCTCGTAGAGGGCGAAAGCAGCGCCCAGACAGCGCCGATTGCCGCCGCCAAAGGCGAGAAAGGTGAAAGGGGTGGGCGGCCGGGCGAGGAAACGCTCCGGCCGAAACGCTTCCGGCTCGGGATAGACGTCCGGATCGTAGTGGACGAGGACCGTCGCCGCCGCCACCGAAATGCCGGCGGGCAGGTCATAGCCCCGCAAGGCCATCGGCTCACGCAGCCAGCGCGGCACATCGGGCAAAATCGGATTCAGCCGCAAAGTCTCGTGGCAGACCGCCTCCAGATAGGGCAACCGGGCCAAAGCCATCGGGTCGAAAGCGTCACCAAGCGGGCCGATCTCGTCGCGCACGTGCTGCACGACGGCCGGATGCCGGCCCAGCCAATAGAGCGCCCAGGTCAGCACGGTCGCCGTCGTCTCGTTGCCCGCCACCAGGATGCTGACCAGTTGGTCGCGCAGCTCGCTGTCCGACATCGCCGCCCCATCCTCGAAACGGGACGCCAGCAGCAGGGACATGATGTCTTCGGCCGGCGGTCCGGACTCGGGCAGGGCCCGCCGACGGGCCGCCTCGGCATCGACCATCGCATCATAGGTGCGGCGGACACGCTGAAAGCGGGCCCACGGCCCGACGCCGCCGAAATCGTGGCGCAAAAACGGTAAGAACATGGCCAGCATGCTGGCGCTCGCCGTTTTGACGAAGCCCCCGACCACGTCCGACCAACACCCGACCTCCGCCGGGTCGGCAATGCCGAACACGGTGCGGACGATCGCTTCCAGGGTGATCCCTT
>JACMPN010000082.1 GCA_014377495.1 Candidatus Sericytochromatia bacterium | reverse complement strand
GCAGCTCAGCGGCAAAGTACTCCGTGGTCATCAACGACGGTTGGCCACCCAGGCTGATCACCGTCGCTCCGGACTGGGTGAGAACGCTACCCTGATTTGGCCCCACCCCAGGGGGTTTTGACGAACAAAAATGGCCCCACCTTGGCCCTGACCCCGTAGCGTTGTGGTTACGACACCCAACATACGGAGACTAGGATGACCAAAGTGGAGCTTTACGAGTTAATCAGGCGCCGTCATATCGTGCAAGGACAACCTATACGGGCCATCGCCCGACAATTCGGGATTCACCGCCGGGTCGTGCGGGCCGCCCTGCACGACGCCGTGCCGGAACCCCGCAAGAAAACGGAGCGGCCTTCACCGGTGCTGGGCGCCTTTCATCATCACATCGTGGCCTGGCTGTCAGTTGACCGGGCGGAAAAGAAACGCAAGCAGCACCACACCGCCCGGCGTGTCTGGGAGCGCCTGCGGGACGAACATGGCTGCCTGGCCGCCGAATCCTCGGTGCGTGGCGTTGTGGCAGCCCTCCGGCGGCAATTGGGCCTCCGGTTGGGCGCTGCCTTCATCCCGCAGATCCACATGGCAGGCGTTGAGGCCGAAGTGGACTTCTACGAGGCCGACGTGGTGATCGGCGGCGAACGAGCGACCTTTTATCACTTCTGCATGCGGGCCTGCCACAGCGGTCGGGAGTTCCATATGGCCTTCCCCCGGCTGACGCAGCAAGCCTTCCTCGAAGGCCACGTCGCAGCCTTCGCCCATTTCGGCGGCGTCTTCGAGACCGTGCGCTACGACAACCTCAAACCCGCCGTGAAGAAGGTACTGCAGGGTCACAGGCGGGAGGAAACCGCCCGGTTCGTCGCTCTGCGTTCCCACTACCTCTTCACCGCCGTCTTCTGCAAGGTCGGTATCGCCGGCGCTCACGAAAAGGGCGGCGTCGAAAACGCCCAGGGCCGCTTCCGTCGTCATCACTTGGTCCCGATCCCGTCCAGTGGGACCCTGGACTCCTACAACGGACATCTCAGCGCCCTCTGCCACATGGACGACCGGCGCATCATGGCGGGCCGACACGAGACCGTGGACTCGGCGTGGGCCAGGGAGATCCCTCTCTTGCGCCCGCTGCCGGAATCGCCCTTTGCGACAGCCATCGTCACCATGGGGGCCGTCGACCAGCATGGTCGGATCCGGGTCGGCGCCAACCGCTACTCGGTGCCCATTGGCCTGCATGGTCTCGACGTGGAGGTCCATCTGGCGGCCAAGGCCGTCACCGCCTTTCATCGGGGCCAGCTCGTCGCCCACCATATCCGGCTGACGGGCAGGGACGGTGACAGCCTGCAACTGGATCATTACCTGGAGGTGCTGACCCATAAACCGGGCGGGTTTGCGGGCTCGCTGGCATTGCATCAGGCCAGGCAGAAGGGTAATTGGCCCGCTGTCTACGACCAGTTTCTGGCGTCCCTGCAAGCCAGGCACGGGCACGCTGACGGGACCAGGGAAATGGTCGAGGTTCTCTTGCTCCACCGGTGCCACACCAAGTTGGCGGTGGTCGAGGCCGTCACTGGGGCCTTGGCCTGTGGCGCCCTGGACGCCGCAGCCGTTCTGCACCTGCTGAAGTACGCAGGGACGCTTTTCAGCAGCCCACCGCCGCTTCACGATCTGGGCGACTTGGAACGCTTCCAGGTGCCTCTGCCGGATCTGACGGCCTTTGACGCCCTGCTGAGTCAGGTGGCCTCATGAGCACCACCGAAGCAGCCAGCCTGATTCCGGCAATCCAGGCACACTGCCGGGAGATCCGCCTGCCCACGGTTTCCCGGCAATGTGCCGCCCTGGCAGAGCAGGCTCGCCGGAGCAGCATGGACCCGCTGGCCTACCTGCATGGGCTGTTGATCGCTGAACACGACGAACGTCAGTCCCGGCGGGCGGCCCGCCGCATCAAAGAAGCGGGATTTCCCCAAGTCAAAACCCTGGAGGGGTTCGACTTTGCCCGCAACGCCGATCTCGACGAGGGCATTATCCGCAGCCTCATGAGCAGCGAGTTTGTCGCCGAGGGGCGGCCGGTCCTCTTTCTGGGAGGTAGCGGCACAGGCAAGTCACATCTGGCAACGGCGCTGGGCGTAGCGGCCTGCCACAGGGGATATGCCGTGCGTTACACGGCAGCCTCGGCCTTGATCAACGAACTGATCGAAGCTCAGGAGAGCCGGGCACTGAGCCGGATCGTCAATCGGTATGCCCGGTTCGAGTTGCTCATCCTGGACGACTTGGGTTACCTGCCTCTGCCAATCGGGGCCGCTCAAATGCTGTTCCAGATCGTGGCCGAACGCAGTGAGCGCAAAGCGACCGTGATCACCACCAACCGGCCCTTTGGCGAATGGACGGACGTGATCGCCGACCCCCGGCTCTGCCGGGCCTTCGTCGAACGAGTGACGTTCCGGGCCCATATCGTGGAAACCGGCGACAAATCGGTGCGCCTGGAGGAAACGCTCAAAACTCAGGCCGCTGTTCGGGCTCGAAAGGGGGTGGGAGCTATTTTGTAGACACCGGTAGTTCGGTTTCAATTAGCCGGACCAGGGTGGGGCCAAATTAGATCGTCAAGTGGGGCCAGTCCGGGTTGTCATTCTTACTCGGTTAATCTTCAACCAATCCTCTCTGATGCGAACGCCAAGCAGTCTGGAAAATTGCACGGCTGCGGGTCTGAGCATGTGGGTATCATCGAAATAGTCGGCCTCATTGGTCACGGCATGCGGCCAGCGTACATAGGTGGCACCTGTTTTTGCAGCCAAAGCCGGTAACAGCCGGTCAAAATGTTGTCCGACGGCAGAATTCGCGTGTTGACGACGATACCAGGCGGACGTAGGCATTTCGACCAGATACACCCGGATCCGGCGGTCGGTCAGTCGCCTCACAGCCGCCTCCAATGCTGCCGCTTTGAAGCCCCCAATCCGCATCTTTCGGAAACCTG